>SEEY01000426.1 GCA_004211235.1 Rubrivivax sp. | reverse complement strand
TCAAGCAAGTGCGCATCCAGATCGAGGAAGCCACCAGCGACTACGACCGCGAGAAGCTGCAAGAGCGCGTGGCCAAGCTGGCCGGCGGTGTTGCCGTGATCAAGGTCGGCGCAGCCACCGAAGTCGAGATGAAGGAAAAGAAGGCCCGCGTCGAAGACGCGCTGCACGCCACGCGTGCCGCCGTTGAAGAAGGCATCGTGGCCGGTGGCGGCGTCGCGCTGCTGCGCGCCAAGCAAGCCGCTGGCGCCATCAAGGGCGACAACCCTGACCAGGACGCCGGCATCAAGCTGGTCCTGCGCGCCATCGAAGCGCCGCTGCGCGAGATCGTCTACAACGCCGGTGGCGAAGCCTCCGTCGTCGTCAACGCCGTGCTGGCCGGTTCGGGCAACTACGGCTTCAACGCCGCCAACGACACCTATGGCGACATGATCGAAATGGGCATCCTGGACCCGACCAAGGTGACGCGCACTGCACTGCAGAACGCCGCTTCGGTCTCGTCGCTGATGCTGACGACCGAAGCCATGGTCGCCGAGTCCCCCAAGGACGAAGCTGCCGGCGGCGGCATGCCTGGTGGCATGGGCGGCATGGGTGGCATGGGCGGCATGGACATGTAAGTCCGCGCCGGCGACACACCCGTCGCTAACGCACGAAGGGCTTCCGCGAGGGAGCCCTTTTTTCATGCCTCAGTCGGTCGCGTGCGCCTCCGAGCGCTTCAGCGTGTACGTGAGTCCGATGCCGATGCTGGCTCCCGTGGTGCGGCGCACCAGCGGACTGTCGCGGTTCGCTGCGCCTGCGACGCTGTCGATGCGGCCAAACGCGAACAGCCGCAGGTCCGGCGTCAACCGGTGCGACACCCTGCCCTTCAACCGCCAAGCGATCAGTCCCGCCTTCGCGTCATACGCGGCCCGGTCCGGCAGCACCTCGTCTGGCGCCACGGCGTAATAGGTCGCCCCGAGGCGCCGATCACCGACCAGCAGGCCGGCGCTCAGGCCATAGCTCCATCCGCCCATGACCCGGTGATCCACGCTCAGCTCGGGCTCCAGGCTCATGCCGCGGTGCCGGCGCAGGTCACGCGCCTCGAACACGCCGCGCAGCGGCAGTTCGAAGGTGAGGCGGTCGGTCGCGCCCCGGCCGTTCAGGAACCATCGCGCCACGGGGCCGAACTCCACCTGCGAGTTCAGTCGCGGCATGCCCTCGCGCGCCTTCAGCGACTTGCCGCCCGCACTCAGCGAGCCGGCGAACGACACGTCCAGCTCGAAGGCATCGGTGCGGATCGCGCGCAGCCCGGCGCCGCCGTCGCCTGCCCGCAGCACCTTGCCGCGGTAGATGACCAGCGGCAGCAGCGGCGTGCGGCTGACCTGTTCGTCGGCACCGGGATAGGCCTGCTGGGAAATGCCGCCCGCGGCCACGCCGATCTCCCACAACGGCAGGTCCGGGCGCGCAGCCGTGTCTTCCGCCTGAACGACGGTGGCGATGAAGGCGAAGCTCAAGGCAAAAGATCGGTTCATGGGCGGGGCGATCCGGAGGTGAGGCTGTGCACATGATGCTGCAGCCGCGACGCGCCCGACGGCGTCCACCGGTCGCCGATGAAGGCCTTTTCGACCTCCCTCATTCGGGTGGCAAGTCAACGAATCCAGCAGCGAGCCAGGCGTAAAAGTGTGAAAAAAAGCAGGGCCGCGGCCTTTGCCATGGGCCACAGGCCACGGGCGGCCTGCTTTGGCCCGGATGCACCGGATTGGCGCCAGATAATCCTGGAGCCGTTTCTGCCTCCCATGCCCGCCAGCCTGCACTCCCACGAACTGATCGACCACGCGATGACCGAGGCCGGCCCGCTGGCCCGCGAGTTGTTGAACGTCGTGCAGGACGCGCTGGACGCCCAGCCGCAGCACTTCCCGCTGCGGGAAGCCTGGCGCAAGGTGCGCGCGCGCTTCGCGACCGACTTCGAAGGCAGGCTCATCGAGTTGCTGCAGGCCGGCCGCCGCGGCGAGGACCCCCTGCAGCGCGCGCCGCTGCAGTACGGCAGCATCCAGTCGCTCAGCCTCGTCGACGAGCACCAGGCGCTGCAGGACGTGGCGATCGCCCATGTCGCGCACACTGCCGAGGAACTCAGCCGGGCCGAGCTGCATCAGATCGGCAACTTCTACGCCGCGCTGCGCGGCACGGCGCGCGCCCGTGAGCAGGACAACCCGCTGCGCCCGGCGCTCTACGCCAACGCCCTGCATCAGGCACTGGCGGCCAGCCCCATCGGCGCCCAGGTCCAGTACGAGCTGATGCGCGCGGCGGCCACGCCGCTGGCGCGCGCCTTGAACCGCCAGTACGCCGCCGCCGCGGCCGCTCTGCAGGCCGCCGACATCGGCGACATGGTGGCCTCCCACGGCCGTGCCCAGACCGACCCCCTGGCGCACCAGCGCCTGGCCGCCGCGCGCGGCGTGGGCATGCGCGGGGCGGCGGTCCCCGGCACTTTCGACGGCCTGTCGCGCCGCGTCGATGCCGTCAATTCACAGCCGCAGCGCCTGCGCAGCCTCGGCGCGCCAGCGCAGCGTGACCCGCTCGCGCCCGCACCCTTCGTGCGCACGACCGGGCCGGACATGCTGAGCCGGCTCTACGACCAGATCCTGGCCGACCCGCGCCTGCTGCCGCCGCTGAAGGCGCTGCTCGCGCGGCTGCAGATCGCCGTCGTGCGCCTGGCGCGCGGCGACTCGACGCTGCTGCGCCGCCAGGACCACCCGACCTGGGCGCTGCTGAACCGCGTCGCCGCGCACGGCATGGGCTTCGGTCGCGTCGACGAGCCGCGCCTCGTGGAGTTCCTGCGGCTCATGGAAGCCGAGGCCCAACTGCTCGTCGACGCGCCGACGCCGACCGCCGCCCTCTTCCAGCAGGTGCTGGCCCGCGTCGATGCCCACATCGACCAGGGCGCCCGCCAGAGCAGCCAGCAGGATGCAGGCGCACTGGCCGCGCTGGAGCGCGAGCAGCTGCGCAACGACTGGCGCGAGCTGGTGCGCGAGCAGATCGACCACCAGGTCGCCGGCGCACCACTCGGACCGCGCATGCACCGCTTCCTGCAGACCTCGTGGGTGGATGTCATCGTCACGGCGATGGTGCGCCATGGCCGCGACTCGCACGAGGCCCAGGGCGCGATGGAGCTGGTCGATGCCGTCATCGACAGCCTGACGACGCCGCGTGACATGGCCGACCGCGAGGCGCTTCGCATGCGCCTGCCGGTGCTCATCGAAAGCCTCGTTGCCGGCTGCGACAGCATCCAGCTCCCCGACGCCAGGCGGGAGCCTCCGCTCACCGAGCTGATGGGCCAGCACGCCCGCCTGCTGCGCGGCCAGCCGGCGCTGGACCCGTCCGCCATCCGCCCCGCCGCGCCGCCCGCCGCGCACAGCAGCGCCGCACCGGCCTCGGCCGACGAGATCGTCAAGCGGTTGATGGAAGAGCGCGACTCGCAGGTGCCCTCCCACTGGCTCAGTGCCGATGTCGACCGCGGCGAGCTGCCCACCGTGCCGGTGCAGCTCTACAACGAACACGATTCGGCCGAGGCGCGCGCGGCCCTGCAGCGGTGGATCGACAGCCTGGAGATCGGCCGCTGGTTCCACCTGTTCGTGCAGGGCCACTGGCATACGGCGCAGCTTGCCTGGGTCAGCGAGGGCCGGCAGTTCGTGCTGTTCGTCGGCCGCGAATCCGAGGAGCGCATGCCGCTGACGCGCCGCGCGCTGGAGGCGCTGCTGGCCAACGGCCTCATCACCGCGCTGGAAGACGACAGCGTCGTCCAGCGCGCCGTCGACACGCTGATCAGCGATCTGGACGGCGGGTAATGGCCCACCCCCGAAGGCGCTGACGCGCCTCCCCCTCAAGGGGGCTGAGCCCGGACACAAACAGTCCTGAGGACTGTTTGTGCCTGGCGAAGGACAAGGCCTCTGGCCTTGGCAGCCGCCAGCGGCCTGGCAAAGCCAGTTCCGCGGCGGCCGCGCGAGGGAGCGGCTGGCTACGCCGCCGCAGTCAACCCGCTGGCGCGATGACTGGCGCCGCGGTGACCATCGCGTCCGGCACCTCGCCCGGTTTCTGATGCGCCAGCACCCACTCGCGCAGCGCCATCGCCACGTCGCCGACGCCGCTCTTCTTGAGCGCCGAGAACAGCGTCACCGCGACGTCGGAGTTCTCCGT
>SEEY01000425.1 GCA_004211235.1 Rubrivivax sp. | reverse complement strand
ACCGTGAAATAGGCGAGCCCGGTGACGCCGACCAGTGCCCCGATGATCAGCTTGTCGGCATAGGCATACGACATCGTCGCGAAACGGCTGAGGAAGGCGTAGCTGGAGAAGCGCAGCAGGTCGCGCCGGACGGCGGCACCGGGACGGCGCCAGGCCAGCCGCGGCAGCAGGCGCCGGATCCACCGCCACAGGATCAAGCAGTTGGCGGCGCTGGCCAGCACCCGTACCAGGATCACGTCGAACAGGCCGTGGCCGAGCAGCAGCACGCCCACCGTCAACAGCGGCACGCCGGTACCGAACAGCATCTCGATGCGGCTGCTGACGTCGTAGCGCATCAGCGCCTGCGGGATGCTGTTCAGGTAACTCTGCAGCTGGCCGAGGAAGAAGCCGAGCGCGGCCAGCCGCAGCGTCGCCACCGCCTCCCCTTCCAGCGCGGCCGGCACGGCGAACAGGCGGGTCACCAGGAAGCTCGCGCCGCCGAACAGCGCCAGGCCCCCAAGCAGCCCCAGCAGCGCGTACACGGACAAGCCGAAGAACACGGTCTCGTCGATGCGGGCCTGGTCGCGGTTGGCGTTGAATTGGGCGATATATTTGATGGAGCCCGCGGTGACGTTGATGTCGATCACGGCGAAATAGCCGACGATGGCGGTGACGAGCGAATACACGCCATAACGGGCGTCGCCCAGCTGGCGCACCACCAGCGGCACCGTGGCCAGCGCCACGATCGCCGGGACCAGGGCGCCGCACAGGTTGGCGGCGGCGTTGCGGACGATGTCCAGTTTCATGGGCTGCGCGCATGGACCGGCACGCCTGCCGGGCTGGTGGGGTGCGGCAGCGCCTGCGTGTGCGCCGCTGCCGGCATGCCGGCCGGCAGCGCGGCTTGCCCGGCGCGCCGGGCCGCCATTGCCACGTACGGCAAGGCCAGGCAGAGCGCCAGCATCTGGGTCGTGCGCGTCTGCGGGAACGGGGTGCCGATCAGGAGGTCGGGCAGCATGAAGGCGAGGCCGGCGGCACCCGCCGTGGCCAGGCCCAGCAGTTCGGGCACCAGTGTCGGCAAGGTGCGCAGCGCGGGGCGCACGAAGGCGCAAAAGGCACAGATCGTGCCGCCCAGCAGGACCAGGCCCGGCAGCCCGGCCTTGAGCGCGATGTGGAGTACGCCGCTGTGCAGGAAGAGCCCGGCATCCTGGCCGGTCTGCCAGGAAATATGCTGGTAGCC
Organism: Rubrivivax sp.; assembly: GCA_004211235.1. The sequence goes on along the minus strand of SEEY01000425.1, from coordinate 2,954 downwards.
CGTATAGCGGCCCCAGCTGCCGATGCCGGTGAACAGGTGCGCGATGAAATCGCCGAGCGCCAGCTTCAGCTCGAGCACGCGTTCGCTTTCGGCGCCGAAGCGGCGCGATTCCATGTCGTAGACCAGGCTCGACAGGCCACTGCCGGCGCCCTTGGTCTGGCCCAGGCGCCGCCACGCCGCCGCCAACACGCCGAGCGCCACCAGTGGCATTCCCAAAAGGGCGATGTGCAGGCGCCGCCGTGGCGGCAGGCGCAGCATGACCACGATGCAGGCCAGCAGGAAGCCGATCCAGGCACTGCGGCGGTAGGACAGCACGATGCAGGCGGCGCCGGCGGCCAACGTGGCCCAGTCGAGCGCGCTCCAGAACGGGGCGCGCCGGGTCCGTGCGGCCTGGAACAGGTTGACGGCGGCGATCGCAAAGGCGAGCGTGCACAGCAGGCTGTCGTTGATGTCGAAAAAGGTCAGCTTGATCTTGATCGCATTCATGTTCGCATACACGTTGTTGGTGTCGCCCCCGAACGCGGCCCAGCGCACCAGGCCGAACAGCGCACGACCGAGTCCGGCCAGCAGGATGAAGCGCGACAGCGCCAGCGCCGCCTCGGGCGTGCGGAAGGACAGCAGCAGCAGCGACACCAGCGGCGCCATCCAGACGATGTTGGAAAAGCCCGAGGGCGCCAGCGTACGCGCCAGGGGCACGCCGGCAAACATGGCCACTGCCACGTGGGCGCCCAGCAGCAGCGACCATGCCAGGAACCAGGGTCGCAGGTTGCAGGGCGGCGCCGGCTGGCCGCGGAAGCCGGCCGAAACGCGCGCGCACAGCCACGCCCCCAGCATGCACCACAGCAGCAGCGGAAAGAACAACAGGCCCGAGCCGCGGCTGTAGATGCCGGCCGAGACCAGCAGCGAGAGCGAACCGTAGCTGGTCGAATTGGCCCAGAAGCACACCGCCAGATAGAGGCAAGCCAGGTAGCGCGGACGCACCATGCCGATCCCGATGCCGATGACCGCCAGCACCGACAGCAGCGCCACGGCGACGAAAGGCAGCGAGGTATAGAAATACAGGAGGAAGTTCTGCATGGCGGTTCAGCCGGGTCCGACGCGGCCGGTGGTGTCCGCGCGACCGGCCGCGCCGGCAGCGGCGGCCGCGCCCAGCAGGCGCACGCGGTCGCGTGCGGGCAGCGCATCGAGCAGCTGGTTGACGAAGCGGTCCTGCACGTCCCAGGCAGCGCCGGCATCAAGGTCGATCGTCGAGACGCGCACCAGCATGCCGTCCGGGATCCTGCCGCTCAAGCCGTATGCCAGGCGCTGCAGCTTCTGGTCGACGCCCGGCATCACGGCCCGGTCGCCGATCGTCACCCAGTACGTGATCGGTTCGTTGCGCGCGTTCTGGCGTGCCACCAGGCGTTTCACCGGCACCGTGCCGAAGCGGGTCGCGAGCCGGCCGCCGTGTTCCTGCAGCATCGCGAAGCCCTGGGCCACATAGCAGACTTCGGGCAGGTGCAGCTGCAGCTGCTTGCTCTGGTCGCCGCCGTAGGCGATCGACAGCATCACGCGCTGGCCGGCATCGTTGACGTAGGTGCGCGCCAGGGTCTGGTCGTACAGGGCGTCGAGCTGGGCCTTCTGGCCGGGGTCCGGACGCAAGGGCAGCACGCTGTCGTCGATGCGCCAGGTGCCGAAGCGTGCCGGCACCAGCCGTTCCAGCGTGAATTGCGCGCGGCTGGCGGCCACCTTGTGGGTCGGCGTCAGCGCCAGGGTCAGCACCGAGGTCGCGGCCATCGCCGCGCCCAGCACCAGGCTGGCGAGGAAGCTGCGCGTCATGCGGCCTCCCGCGTGCGCGGCGGCGCGCCTGCCCGCCGCCGCAGGCTCCATTGCAGCAGGCTGTCGACCGCCAGGATCAGCACCAGCGCCGTGACGAACAGCACCATGCCGGCGAAGCCGTGCAGGAAGCCCTGCCCGGCGGCGTCGCCGAAATAATAGGTGATCAGGGTCAGCACGATCACGCGGATCACGTTGGCCGAGAACGAGATCGGCACGATGAAGACCGCCAGCCCGATATTCCGGATGGCCGAGGGATGGCGCATCAGGTTCAGGTAGAACAGGCCGAGCGCTTCCAGCGTCAGCAGGGTCTGCAGGCCGGCACAGGCATCGGCCACCAGCAGCTGGTACTGGCCGATCTGCAGGATCACGCCGGCGCGACTGATCGGGTAGCCGGCCGCGAACAGCAGGTGCTCGGTGGCCCAGGACACCGCCATCTTCATCGGCAGCGTGACAATCGCCACGAATTCGGCCGGCAGCGGCACCATGAACAGCATGAAGAAGAACGGGAACCACAGCACGCGCAGCGCCGCCGCGCCCTGCTTGACCAGCAGCACCGCCGCCGTCACCAGGATGATTGCGCCGATCTCGAGCATCAGGATTTGCTGCGAGCGTCCCAGCAGGTAGGCCGCCAGGCCGAGCGCCAGCACGGCCCAGCCGCTGCGGCTGCCGCGCCTGGTACCGGGAGCTCGCGCCGATACGGCCAGCACCGCGGGCCATTTGCGGTAGGCCAGCCACAGCGCCAGGCCGAAGATGATCGGGCCGTGGCCCTGCTCCTCGCTGATCCAGGCGCCGCTGAACAGGCTGATGAAGGTCGGCACGAACAGCAGCGCCAGGCCGGCCAGCACCGGCCACCAGTCGGGCAGCGCGGCGCGCAGCATGGGGCCGAGGTCGGCGATGCGCAGCGGCGGCGCGCCGGCCTGGCGGACTGGCTCGGCGCCCCGTTCAGGGACCGGCTCGGGGACCGGTCCGGAGCGCGCGCCCGGACGCAGGTGGGTGTCCATCAGAACGCCATCACCACCGAGCCGAGCACCTCGCAGCCGGCGTCGCGCAGCTGGTCGGCGGCGCGGCCGATGTGCGCGATCCGGGTGTGGTGCTTGCGCGTGACCAGCAGCGCCCCGCCGGCACGGCTGGCCACG
>SEEY01000424.1 GCA_004211235.1 Rubrivivax sp. | reverse complement strand
CTTCCTCGACATCCTGGCCGACAACACCGTCATCACGGCGATGTCGCAGCTGCTGGACGGCCGCTCGCCCGAGGTGCGCGGTCTGGCCTACCGCGTACGGCCACGGCCGGGTGACCTGTCGCCCGAGCTCGGTTTCGAGTTCCGCTTCTACAAGGGCACGGGCACGCTCGGCTGGTTCAGCAATGCGCTGGGCAGCGACGACTACACGGTGCTGAAGGTGCGGCTGGACGTGATCCCGGTGCGCATGGCGGCGCCGCTGTTCACGCCGGTCGAGGCGAACTGAGCACGCTGCGGCCGGCGGCCGGGCGGCGCTGGATGCCCAGCAGCAGCGCAAGCCCTGGCGCGCGGCGCGCGCCGAGGTAGGCCAGCGCGCAGATCCCGAAGGTCAGCGCGATCAGCAGCAACGCTTCAAGCCCCCACGGCAGGCCCAAAGGCTTGAGGGCCTGGGTCAGCAGCACGACGACGCTCTGGTGCAGGATGTAGAAGCAGAACACCGCCGCGCTCGCCTGGCGCAGCCCCGGCGACTCGCGGGTGAAGGCGCGCTGCGCCCAGCCGCAGGCGGCCGCGATGGCCCACCAGCTCATGCAGGCCCACAGCACCCGTTGTGCGACCAGCACGGCCGTCGGCGGCGGCGTGTCGGCGTAGTGCATGAAATACGCCAGCAGCAGCGCCCAGCCGGCCAGCGCGCCACCGAGCGCCGTCCAACGCCGTTCCAGCACCGCCGCCCACAGGCCGGCGGCCAGCGGCGTGCGGCTCATCCAGCCCAGTGCGAACAGCCAGCCGTACTGCACGTGGTTGTAGAGATCGTGCACGAGGTCGTGCGTGGCCGGGTGGCTCGGGAACACCGCCACACGCGCCAGCACGAGCGGCAAAGCCGGCAGCAGCAGCCAGGCCCAGGCGGGCAGCGCAAGGGCGCGCGGCTTCACGCGCAGCAGGGCCGCCGCCACGGCGCTCAGCACGGCACCCAGGACGGCATACAGCCACAGATAGGGCAGGAACCACAGGTGGTTCCAGGTCGGCACCGTCATGCAGTCGTTGCCACGGCAGTATTTGCCGCCATGCAGGTAGGCCTGCCAGAAGTCCAGGTAGCCGCCGTCGCCAGGCAAGAGCTGCGGCGCCTTGGTCAGCACCTCGAAATAGGCTTGCGGCGTGACGATGACGGCCATGCCAAAGAGCAGCGGCAGCAGCAGGCGCAGCGAGCGGTCCTTCAGCGTGCCGAGCAGGCCGCGCCTGGCCATCAGCCCCTGGCAGGCGGCGCCGGCGATCAGGAACAGCAGGCCCAGGCGCCACGGCGCGCTGAGCAGCATGAAGGGCTCCAGCGCGTGGCTGGCGGCGGGGCTCTTCACATGCCAGTCCCAGGTCACGTAGTACATGCCGACGTGGTACGGGATCAGCAGCGCGAAGGCGGCGACGCGCAAGCCGTCGAGGAAGGGCAGGCGTGGGGATTCGGTGTTCATGGCTTGCAGCTTCGCGGGGCCAGCGCGGCGCTGCGAGGGCGCAGGGGCGAATCGCTGGCGCTATGGGGCGAACGTGTCCAACACGACGCGGTAACCGCGCGACACGCGCAGCGTCTCGCCGCCGCTCAGCGTCAGCAGCGCCTCGCCGCTGCCCAGGCGCTCGATGCGCTGCACATGTGCCGGGTTCACCGCATGGCTGCGGTGCACGCGCAGGAAACGCGCGGCCCAGCCGGGGCGGTCGAGCGCGTCGGCCAGCGTGGCGCGCTCCAGCAGGCTGCGCGGCGGCAGGTGCAGCTCGATGTAGTTGTCGGCGGCGCTGATCCACTGCACGTCGGCAAGCCTCAGGCGCTCGCCGTCGACCCACCATTCGCCCACCGCCGCCGGCGGCTGCGCGAGGCGCGCACGCACGCGCGCCAGCGCTTCGGCGAGGCGTTCGGCGGTGTAGGGCTTGAGCAGGTAGTCGAGCGCGGCCAGCTCGAAAGCCTGCAGCGCATGCTCGGCATGGGCCGTCGAGAAAACGATGCTGCGCACGCCGGCCTCGCGCAGCGCCCCGGCCAGCTGCACGCCGTTGCCGCCGGGCATCTCGATGTCGAGCAGCGCGAGGTCGGGCGGCGCGGCCAGCGTCTGCACGAGGGCCAGCGCAGCGGGCGCGTCGGGCGCCTCCAGCAGCTCGGCCACGTCGGCCTCGGCGGCCAGCAGCCGGCGCAGCCTGGCGCGCGCGGCGGGTTCGTCGTCGACGATCAGGATGCGCATGGCAGGTCCAGCTGCAAGGTCATGCCCGCATCGTCCGGGCCGAAGTCGACGCGCGCGGCGCCGCCGTAGCGCGCCTGCAGCCGCTCACGCAGATTGCGCAGGCCCAGGCCGCCTTCGGGGTCGGGCGGCGATTCGGGCACCGGTGTATCGCCGTGGTTGCTGATGCGCAGCAGCAGGCGGTCGCCAGCACGGCTGGCGGCAACGACGACCGTCACCCGGCCGCGATGCCGCGCCACGTCGTGCTTGATGGCGTTCTCCACCGGCGCCAGCAGCAGCAGCGCTGGCAGCCGGCAGTCCTGCGCCATGTTGTCCGCTTCGATGCGCACGACGAGGCGCTCGGGCCCGAAACGCGCCTGCATGAGCGCCAGGAAGGGCTGCACCAGCGCCAGCTCCTCGCGCAGCGTGTGCTCGGCGCGTTGCTGGGCTGCGAGCGTCTGGCGCAGCAGGTCGGCGAGCTGGCAGAGCAGCCGGTCGGCGCGCGGCACGTCCTCGTACATGACCGAACTGATGAGGTTCAGCGTGTTGAACAGGAAGTGGGGCTGCACCTGGTCGGCCAGACGCGCCAGGCGCAGCTCGCTCAGCTCCCGGCGAGCGCGCTCGGCAGCCTGCGCCATCCACACGCCACGCGAAATCAGGCAGAAGACGATGTAGCTGACGGCGTCCTTGCCGCCCTCGAACACCAGCAGCGTCGAGATGTCGTCCGGCCGGTAGCCGACGCCGACAAGCCCGTAGACAAGCAGGCGCAGCCCGAACATGCCGGCGATGTGCAGCACGCAGAAGAGCGGCAGGGCCAGCGCATGGGCCGCGAGCTGCCGCGGCCACGGCTGGCCGTGCAGGCGGCCGATGAGCGCATGGATGCCCAGCGCCAGCGCGCCGATGACAAGGACGGAGCTGAACTCCCAGAGGAAAGGTTCCCACGGGCGCGTGCCGCCGCCGAGCCGGTAGGCCTGCAGCGCCGAAGCGCTCAGCAGCAGGCCGATGACGGTGAGCAGCGCGAGATAGGGAAAGCGCCAGCGGCGCGACAGGACGGGCATGCCGCGAGGGTAGCCGCGCCGCGGCGGCCGGCGGCGCGGCTCGCCCCTGGGCGCCGGCCGTTCGTCCCCGGTCTGGCCCGGTCAGGCGCGGCCGCGCGGCTTCTGGTCGCCGGCGCTGCGCTCGCCGCCTTCGACGAGACCGCCGCGGCGCTTGGCATCCAGGCCCGGCGTGGCACGCAGGTCGGTGTCGACCTGACCCTGCTTCAGGTCCTCGGCGGCCTGCTCGATGTGGGCATTGGGGCCGGCGCCCGCGCCGGCCGATGCGGCCTGCTGGTCACGGTCGTGAGGCAGGGACGGGCCCTCCGGGCGAGAGGCGTCACCGAGCGTGCGGGGCTGGTCTTTGCGGGATGGCGATGTCATGGGAACCTCCGTCGGTGATCCGGACACTGTCCGTGCCATCGGCTTGCGGGCGCCTCGTCCGAGCGGCCGTCGGGGTGTCGGCCGACGCCGACACCCCGCTCATCCGCTGTCGTCCTACAGCGCGCGCCGTCCACGTCCGGGGCGGGAACGGGCTGCCGCCGCAGAGCATCGGCGCATGTCCCAAGCACTGCCCGCGCCCTTCCCACCTGCCCCGGCCCGGCCCGGCGCCGCTGTGGGTCAGGCGCGCTGGGAAGGCGAAGGGCGGCAATGGAGGCTGGTGCTGGCCGGCGACTGGCATGACGCCGCGCTGCCAGCGCCGCCCGCCGGCATGCCCGTGGCCGATGGCACCCAGGTGGGCTTTGACAGCACGGCGCTGAAGCACTGGCAGCCGGCCTTTGCCGCGGCGCTGTGGCAGTTGCTGGCGCCGCTGGCGCGGGGTGGCGTCACGGTCGACATGGCGGGCCTGCCGCGCGCCTTGCAGCCGCTGCTGGCCTTGAGCCTGCCCCAGCCCGATGTCGCGCCGCAACGGAAGAAGGTCGCCGTTGCCGACGAGCCGGCGCCCGAACCCGAATGGCGCAAGAC
>SEEY01000015.1 GCA_004211235.1 Rubrivivax sp. | reverse complement strand
GATGAAGGGCAGGGTGCGAGGCCGCCTGCACAGGCGCCAGCACCGGGGCAGGCAGCGTCCGCTGCCACGCCAAGACTCGGCGCCGGACCGGCATCCTCCGTTCCTGCAGCGTTGATCGCCATCGCCACGGCAGCGAAGGGCGCCGCGTCCTCTGCGTTCGTTGAAGTCTGTGGTCATGGTCGTGTGCTGCGCAGTGAACTGGAAACCGGCGAGGGCCAGCCGCCGCCGGCCTGGGCCGACGCGGTGGATCAGCAAGTTCGGCGGGCACAGGCGCAACTCCTCGAACGGTTGGACGACGGCGCCCTGAAACAGCGCGTGGCCGCGGCGTTGTTGCGCGAGGACGTTCAGGGGGCGGCCGGCTTGGTGGCACAGACGAACGATGCGACGGCTTACCGTCTGGCGCTGCGCGCCTGCCGCAAGGATGCGCAATACCGCGCCGTCTATGCCGCGTATCGCGCGGTGCCGCCCGCATCGGCGGCGAGCGGGTTCTGGACGCCTGAGTTGATGCCCCCCGGCGCCCAACCCACCGCCTGCGCAGCATTGACGCTGGAACGCATGGAGATGCTGAGCCCTGACGATGCCTGGCCCGCGCTCGTGCGCCTGAACGAGGCGCACGGCCGCCGAGACGACGCCGCGACGGCGCAGGCGCTCTACCCACTCGGGCAGCGCGGCTATCGCGCGCACAGCGCAAGGCCGCTGAGCGATGTGCTGGCCGAGGCCGTCGGGGCTGAACCGACGATGGCCGAGACCCTGCTCCTGATGACGGCCGCGTCCTCTGACATGTCGACGTATATCGAAGGCGCTCCCAGCGGCGTCATCCACGCCTGCCAGCCTTCGCGGGTGGTCGATGCGAATCGACGGCAGTTGTGCGAGCAGGTGGCGCGCCGGTTGCCTGACATCACGACAGAACTTCTCGATGCCCGCCTGCTGCACCTGCTCGAGGAAAGGCTGTCGCTGCCTCACAGTGCGCAGGCCGTCACGCATGCCGAACTGGAGCGCCTGCAACAAGTGCTGCGCAAGGAGCCGCAGGCCTGGATGGACGAGCCCAGCTGCGCCAACTTCACCCGAGCCGGCCAGCATCTCGCGATGTCGGCCCGCCAGGGTGAGCTGGCCTATGCGCGCGCCCGGCTCAAGGAAGGCACCGCCGCGGCCGGCCCTCACTAGAGGCGCTCACCGTATGCTGGCTGCATGACTGTACGGAACCGGCGCATCTTCACGGCCTGCCTCCTCGCCATCGTGACGCTCGCCGTGCTGCGGCTGGCGCGCGACTCGGTGCCGGTGCCGGTGCCGGTGCCGGTGCCGGCCGGAGGAACTGCCGAGGCGGTGCCCGGCATTGGGCCGGCCGCCTCCGCGGTCGCTGCCGCCATGGGCGCTGGCTCCGCAGCCGCCGCCTCGCTCGCCCGTATCAGCGGGCAGCCGCCTTCGCCGCCCGCAACCGGCGAGACCCATGGCATGGAAATTCCGCCTGAGGGTCTGGAGTTCTGTGGCGTCAGGCGAGTCACTGCCGAAGAACTGCGGCGTTGGAAGGCAGATCGGGCGCTGGGCCAAGCGCAGGTTCAGGCCATTGGCGAGAAGATGCAGCGCATCGGCAGCGCCGGCGTGGCGCGCATCTCAGCGCGCCTCGCCGCGGGCAACGAGCGGCAACAGGTGGCGGCACGGCTGCTGATGCAGGACCGTGAGGGTGCGGCGCTGCTGGCCGAGCGCAGCAGCGATGCACAGGCCTATCAGATGGCGTTGTCGGCATGCCAGGGGTGGCAGGAAAGCGTGCCGCATTGCGCGCGCCTGAATGCTCGCCGCTGGGCCGAACTGGACCCATCGGATGCGCGCCCCTGGCTACGTCTGTTGGCAGATGCGCAGCGGCGCAAGGATGCCGCCGGCGTGGACGCCGCGCTGGCCGAGGCCGCCGCCCGGCCTCGGCTGTCGCGGGGCTCCTGGCTGCTGGAGACGCAGGCCGTGGCGGCAGCCGATGCCGTGCCGGATACGGCCGATCTTGGTCAGGCCTTGGCCGTTGTCATCGGCATCGACGCGATGATGTGGCCGCTGGATATACGCGCGCCCCTCAGCGCCTGCAATGACGACGCGCTGCGCGACAGGACGCGGCTGGCGCAGTGCCGCAGCGTGGCGCGCCAGGTGCTGGCAGGCGCCACAGATTTTGCAGACGCCAACCTTGCGCGACTGATGGCCGAGCGCACCGGGGTGCCGCGCGAGCAGCAAGCCTATCAAGGCGACACCTTGAAGGCTGCGCAGAATGCGTTCCACACGCGAACGCTGGAAGGCCTCGGCATGGACTGCGCGGGCATGCGGAGCATGACGAAGCTGTCCACTGAGCGCACTGCGTCGAGCGAGCTGGCCATGGCCCTGGCCCTGTTGCCACGGCGTTGAGTCAGCGGCCGGATGGCTTGCCTTGCACCGCGCTCAGATGTTCCAGGATCAACGGATTCACTCGCGCCGCTTGCGTGATTGGCGCCAGGTGTTGCCCACCCTCCAGCCAGGCCAGCCGCGCATTCGGCAGCTGCTCCGCCAGCGTCAGCGCCACGCGCCGTGCGCTGGCGCGGGTGGCCGTGCCGCAGATCAGCTGCACCGGCATCTGCAGCGGGGCGAGCTGCTGTGGAGTCCACCGCGCAGCGGCGAGCGCTTCGAAGTGGCGGCGGATCGTCGGCATCGGCTCGGCCAGGCGGTCGCGTTGGGCCGCGTCGAGCTCGGGCCAGACGTCGCGGCCCTGCCAGTAGCCGACGAAGCCGCGGGCGGCCTGGTCGAGGTCGCCGCGGTCCAGTGACGCGGTCACGGCCGCGGCGACCTGCCGGGCTTCCTCTGACGCCTCCAGATCCTCGCCCGACGCCGACAGCACACCGAAGGCCACCGGTTCGTACAGCGTCAGCGAGCGCACGCGCTGCGGCTGCTGCAGGGCGATCTGCAGGGCCACGGCGGCGCCGTAGCTGTGGCCGACGAGATGGAAGCGCTGTCCGGCGGCCAGTGGCAGGTCTGCGAGCAGGCCGTCCGCCTCGATCGTGAGTTCATTGGGCAGGTGCGACGGCCAGGCCGGCCGGCTGCCATGGCCGAACAGGTCGGGCGTGTGCCATTGCCAGGCTGCGCCGGCCTCGGCGACAAGGCTGCGCCACTGCCGGCCGCTGGCGCCGCTGGAATGCAGGCAGACGACGGGCGCCGCGGGCACGGCCGGTACGGCGGGAAAGTCGGACATAGATGCTCCATGAATGTCTCGGCCGTATTGTTGGCCGACGCGCGACGAGGGGCGTAGGTGCCGGACTACCGCTGCTCAGGCCGGGGGCCGACCTGCTGCACCGGCCTGCGCGCCTAGGCTGTGGTCATTACAACTTCAAGGAGCGGCGCATGCAGCACTCCAAGCATCTGACGGCGGCGGCCCTGGCCTGTGCACTCGTGGCCGGCTCGCCCTTCATGGCCGAACCGGCCCAGGCGCAGCAACGCAGCAGCCAGGCGGCGGCGCTGCGCGTGACTGGCTTCGACGTCGAACAGGTCGACCGCGTCGAGCCCGGCACGGAGCTGAACTTCACCGTCTGGGGCACGCCGGGCGCGGCGGTCGTGCTGCAGATCGACGGCAGCCGGCGCACCGTGCGGCTGGACGAGACGACGGCCGGCCGCTATCAGGGCAGCTACGTCATCAGCCGTTCGGACCGCATCGGGCCGGAGTCGCGCGTGCATGCCAACCTGCGCCGCAACAACCGGGTGGCGACGGCGTCGCTGGGCGAAGCACTGCAGGTGGGCTGGCCGGTGCCGGGCGAGGCAGCTCTGGTGCCGGAGATCCAGTCGGTGGGTGTCGCCCGCGAGCCAGGCCGCGGGCGCTCGGAGGCGCTGCGCTACACGGTGCGCGGCACCCCGGGCGGCCAGGCGTCCGTGCAGTTGCAGGGCAGCCAGGCAACGAATGTCGTGCTCGATGAAGTGCGCCCGGGTGAATACGCCGGCACCTACGTGCTGCCGCAGGGCGCCTGGGTCGACACGCAGCAGCCGCTCGTGGCGCAGCTGCGCGTGGGCAGCCGCACGACCCGCAGCAGCGTGGCCAACGCCTATGCCGGTGTGGACCTGCGCGGCCGCCGCGCGGAGAACTACACCTACGGTTGCGCCGACTGCGCCAGCGTGCAGGCGGTGAACGAGGTGGTCGTCGACGGCGAGGGCAAGGTGCTGGGCACGGTGGCCGGTGGTGTGCTGGGGGCGGTGGTCGGCAGCCAGTTCGGCAAGGGCGATGGCCGAAAGGCGGCAGGCGTGGCCGGTGCGGTCGGCGGCGCGCTGCTGGGCCGCGAGATCCAGCGGCGCAACAACCAGCGCACGCAGTACGAAGTGGTGGTGCGCACGAATGACGGCCTGCAGCGCAGCGTCGTCTACAACGAGCCGCCGGCCTTCCGCGTCGGTGACACGGTGCGCGTGGTGGGCGAGACGCTGGAACCCTACCGGCGCTGATCAGCCCGGCGTCTTCTCCGCCACGACACGGTTGCGGCCCTCGGCCTTGGCACGGTAGAGGGCGGCGTCTGCCGCGGCGAAGAGCTGGTCCAGCGGGCGTTCGCTGTCCAGTGCGGCGACGCCGAAGCTGGCCGTCACGCGCAGGCCGCCGAAGTCGTGGCCGGCGATGAGGGCGCGCAGCTTCTCGGCGATGGCCAGCGCCTGCGTCAGGCCGGTGTCGCGGCAGACCAGCAGAAACTCCTCGCCGCCCCAGCGGCCCAGCAGGTCCTGCGCGCGCACGTTCTGGCGCACCAGCTCGGCCAAGCCCGCCAGCACGCGGTCACCGGCCTGGTGGCCGTGGCTGTCGTTGACGGCCTTGAAGTGGTCGATGTCGATCAGCACCAAGCCAAGCGGATGCTGCTGCCGGCGCCAGTCGGCCAGCGCCTGCTGCAGCACATCCTCCAGGCCCTTGCGGTTGAAGGCGCCGGTGAGCGCGTCGGTGGTGGCCATCTGCACCAGCTGCTTGCTGCGCGCGTCGAGCACCTGGTTGATCTCCAGCAGTTCCTGCGACGCCTCGCGCTGCTGGCGCACCACCTGCTGCAGCCGCACCAGGCGCAGCAGCAGGTAGAGCAGTGCGAGTGCCAGCCAGACGCTCATGATGCCCAGGTACCAGCGTTCGGTGGAGAGGTACTGCACGTCGTACTCGACCTTGTGCAGCACGAAGCGGTACTTTCCCAGCGGCGCCTCGGTGCCGGTGACGATCTCGAGCGTGACGATGTTGTCGAACTCGGGCCGACCCAGATGCGGGGCGACGTGGAACTGCTGCATCCACCAGTTCGCAACGACGAAGTTGCGCAGGTCCAGCTCCACCATGCCGCTGCGCAGGGAGTCGGCGTTGATCTCGATGTGGTTGTACTTGGCCGATTCGTTCGAGCTCTGCGGAATGCCGTAGGCGGGGCTGGCATTGCGCAGCTGTATCTTCACCGTGTCGGCCGGGCCTTCGTAGTCCAGCCACAGGCGGATGCGGCGCACCTCGCTGAGGTCCAGGCCTTTGAGCAGCTTCGGGTCGAAGCGCACCGCGATGCCGCAGTAGGGATAGCCGTAGCCCTCGCGCACCGTGCAGCGCAGGTCGAAGCCGGGGCCGGGAGCGAGCCGGACCTCGGTGCGCCCGCCATTGCGCTCGTCGGACATCGGCTCGGCGGCCACCGTGTCGCCCGGCCGGATGACGCGCACCTGCTGCAGCAGCGCATCCGAGAAGCGCACCGCGGCCACACTGAGCAGCACCATCAACAGCAGGCTGTATTCGAACCGCCACCTGAATCCCATGGCAGAACTCTAGCCCGCCGTCCCTAACAGCGGGAACGGGCGGTTCGGTGCCGCGCGGATTGCTACCGCGTCCGGCAGATCAACCCGTGTTGCGCAGCCCCGCGGCGATGCCGTTGATGGACAGGTGGATGCCGCGCTGCACGCGTTCCATCGCCGGGTCGTCCGCCTGGGTGCGGCGGTAGCGGCGCATCAGCTCGACCTGCAGGTGGTTGAGCGGGTCGATGTAGGGGAAGCGATGTTCGATCGAGCGCGCGAGCGACGGGTTGGCGGCCAGGCGGCGGGCGTCGCCCGTGATGAGGCTGAGCGCAGCCTGCGTGCGCTCGAACTCGGCGCGGATGGCCGAGAAGATGCGCTTGCCGAGCTTCTTGTCTTCGACGAGTTCCACGTAGCGCTCGGCCAGCGCCAGGTCGGCCTTGGCCAGCACCATGTCGAGGTTGGACAGCACGGCACGGAAGAAGGGCCAGCTCTTGAGCATGCGCTTGAGCAGGGCCAGGTTCTTGGCACGCTGCGCAGGCTCCTCGCCGAGGAAGCTCTCCACCGCGGAGCCGAAGCCGCACCAGCCGGGCAGGGCGATGCGGGCCTGGCCCCAGGAGAAGCTCCAGGGGATGGCGCGCAGGTCTTCGATGGCGCGCGTGGCCTTTCGAGAAGCGGGGCGGGAGCCGATGTTGAGCTCGGCGATCTCACGGATAGGCGTGGACGCGAAGAAGTAGTCGGCAAAGCCGGGCGTCTCGTAGACCAGGCCGCGGTAGGCGGCGAAGCTGGCGTCGGACAGGGCCTGTGCGGCCTCCAGGAAGCTCTTCGGCGCGCTCTGTGTCGGGTGCAGCAGCGTCGCCTCCAGTGTGGCGGCGACCAGCGTCTCCAGATTGCGCCGGCCGATCTCCGGGTGGGCGTACTTGGAGGCGATGACTTCACCCTGCTCGGTCAGGCGGATCTGTCCGTTCACGGTGCCGGGAGGCTGGGCCAGGATGGCCTGGTAGCTCGGGCCGCCGCCGCGGCCGACGGTGCCGCCACGGCCGTGGAAGAGGCGCAGCGTGATGGGGCCGACCTTCTTCAGCTCGTCGAACAGTTCGACCAGCGCGATCTCGGCGCGGTACAGCTCCCAGGACGACGTGAACATGCCGCCGTCCTTGTTGCTGTCTGAGTAGCCCAGCATGATGTCCTGCTCGGCGCCCGAGCGGTCCACCAGGCCGCGAACACCGGGCAGCGCGTAGAACTCGCGCATGATGGTCGGCGCCACGCGCAGGTCACCGATGGTCTCGAACAGCGGCACGATGATGAGGTCGCTGGTGGCGTAGCCGTCCAGCGTGCCGCGCAGCAGGCCGGTCTCCTTCAGCAGCAGCGCCACTTCGAGCAGGTCGGACACCGACTCCGTGTGCGAAATGATGTAGTGGCGCAGCGCCTCGCGGCCGAAGCGGGCCAGCGCCTCGCGGGCGGCCTCGAAGGTGGCGAGCTCGCCCTGCGTCTTCTCGGTGTAGCTGGCGCCGATGACGCGCAGCGGCCGGGCCTCGTTCAGCAGCTTGAGCAGCAGCGTGCGCTTGGCTTCTTCGTCGAGCGCGGAGTAGTCGTCCTCGATGCGTGCGGCGGCCAGCAGCTCGGCCAGCACCAGCTCGTGCTGGTCGCTGCTCTGGCGCAGGTCCAGCGTTGCGAGGTGGAAGCCGAACACCTGCACACCCCGGATCAGCGGCGACAGTCGGGGGGCGATCAGCGCCTCGGCGTGATGGCTCTTCAGCGAGGCCTCGATCGTGCGCAGGTCGGCCAGCAGTTCTTCCGGCGTGCGGTAGGGGTTCTGCGGCGCGACCGCATGGCGCAGCGCCTCGGTGCCGGTCAGCTCCTGCAGCGTGGCGGCCAGGCGGGCGTACATGCCGGTCAGCGCACGGCGGTAGGGCTCGTCCATGCGGTGGGCGTTCTGGTCGGGACTGCGCTCGGCCAGCAACTGCATTTCGGGCGACACGCCGGTCAGGCGCAGCGAGATGGACAGCTCGGCGCCCAGCTCGTGCAGCTCGGTCAGGTAGTGGCGCAGCGCCACCTCGCCCTGGCGCTGCATGGCGCGCTTGAGCGTCGCGGCGCCGACGTTGGGATTGCCGTCGCGGTCACCGCCGATCCAGTGGCCCATGCGCAGGAAACTCGGCAGCTGCTCGCCCGGCAGGTGCTCCTCCAGCTCGGCGTAGAGCTTGGGGATCTGGCGCAGGAAGGTCGACTGGTAGTACGACAGCGCGTTCTCGATCTCGTCCGAGACCGTGAGCTTGGAGTAGCGCAGCATGCGCGTCTGCCAGAGCTGGGTGATGCGGGCGCGCAGCAGCGCCTCGATGTCGCGCAGCTCGCGCTCGCTGCCTGCGCGGTCACGCGCTTCCAGCAGGCCGGCGACGGAGCGCTCGGCATCCAGGATGCTCTTGCGCTGCACTTCGGTCGGGTGTGCCGTCAGCACCGGCGCGATGAAGCCGCGCCGCAGCACCTCGGCGATCTCGGTCGGGCGGATGCCGGCCTCGTGCAGATGCTCCAGGCAGTAGGCCAGCGAGCCCGGCTGCAGGCTGCCGGCACGCTCGTGCACATCGCGGCGGCGGATGTGGTGGCGGTCTTCGGCGATGTTGGCCAGATGCGAGAAGTAGCTGAAGGCGCGGATGACGCTGACCGCCTGCTCGCCGGACAGGCTCTTGAGCAGCTTGTCGAAGCGCTTGCCGGCTTCCTTGTCGTGCTTGTGGCGGTAGGCCACGGACAGTTGACGGACGCGCTCGATCAGCTCGTAGACCTCGCGGCCCTCCTGCTCGCGGATGACGTCGCCGAGGATGCGGCCGAGCAGCCGGATGTCGGCCACCAGGGGCTCGTTCTTGTCGACGTCGGGGCGGGCGGGAGCGGCGCGAGGAGGCATGGCGGGGCGTCCGAGGTGGAATTGCTATAGGAGAGGTAACGAAGTTACCTGTTCGGGACTCTAGCAGTTTCTTCCCGGAAACGGGCCCCGCCGCTGCGCGGTTTGGGCCGTCGCGAAGCCGTCGGTTTGCGTGTTCAGGACGGCCACGAGGTCGACGGCGTCCTGTCCTGCCAACGCGGGTGGAGCGGCGCGCCGGAATGGGGCGCCTTGCTGCAGATTGGGGCGGTGCGTGGCGGGCAGATCGTTGAGGATCTGCACTTGTCGGCGCAGGTTGGGTACCAGCGTGCCCGGGGACGTCGCGGGTCGCGTAGCGATGAGGCCGGTTCGAGAATTCCGTGGCAGGAGCAGGCGCTGTCACTGACGCCGGTCGAAATCCGGTTGCTGCGCCAGTTGCTGCAGCATCCGGGGCGCATCTTTGAGCGCGCCCAGTTGCTGGATCTGATCCATGAGGATTTCCGCGACGTATCGGACCGGGTTGTCGACAGCCATGTGAAGAACATGTGCCGCAAGCTCGCAACACTCGATCTGCCGCAGGAATGCATTGCCTCCGTCTACGCGGCGTCGGACACAGGTTCCATCCGCACGGACGCGGTGTGCTGCAAGCAGCGTTGCATTTTCGCCATCGGATCCTTCCGCCTTAGCGGAGGCCCGATTGCCACGGCCGACGGAATCGTCTATCGTTGACAGCGTTGTCTATTTTGAGCGCCAGCCTAAGGTTTTAATCTCGACACAACATGTTGAGATCGCTACCAATGCGCGCCCGCGTTTGTCGTGAACGGTGCACGTTTTTTCGAGCCGTTACGTGTCAAAAGTGTGTGTGGCCAAGGGCGTTCCAGAGGGTGTTGCGAATAGCGTGAAACCGACTGGAGCAACTCGCGTAAACCCCAGCAGAACAGGGTGGCGCGAAAAAATACAGTACGCCCGGCACTTGAAGGTGGCAGCCCCGTCGATGGCTTGTTGGTAACGCTAACAAGGCTTCGGACTTGCGGACCGCAAGTCGTCAATCAAATCGGCCCAGCCACTGGGCCAACGCAGTTAGGAGACAAATGAAACACCCCCAGACTTCCAAGACCCGGCGCCAGCCCGCTCACGCGCGCCGCCACCCTGTCGCCATGGCCTCGGTGCTCGCACTGCTGTCCGGCGCAGGCGTCGCCCAGGCACAGCAGGCCGCGCCCTCGCAGTCGCTGGAAACCGTCGTCATCACGGGCATTCGCAAGTCCCTTGACAGCGCTGTCACCCTGAAGCGTGAGTCACGTGGCCTGGTCGATGGCATCGTTGCTGAAGACATCGGCAAGTTCCCTGACACCAACCTCGCCGAATCGATGCAGCGCATCGCCGGCGTGTCCATCGACCGCAACTCCAGCGGCGAAGGCTCGAAGGTCACCGTGCGCGGTGTCGGCCCTGACTTCAACATGGTGCTGCTGAACGGTCGTCAAATGCCGACGTCCGTCATCAACCAGTTGAACAACGGCGCCAGCGGCTCGCGTGCGTTCGACTTCGCGAACCTCTCGTCGGACTCGATCTCGGCTCTCGAGGTCTACAAGACCGCTCGTGCTGAATCGCCCACCGGCGGCATCGGTGCCACGATCAACGTCAAGACGGCGCGCCCGCTCGACGTGCGTGAGCGCATCGCCAGCATCGGCATCAAGGCCAACTACGACGGCTCGGTCTCGCGTCTGCCGAACGAGCTGAAGGGCGACAAGGTCACGCCTGAAATCTCCGGCATCTACAGCGACACCTTCGGCAACCGCACGCTCGGCATCTCCGTCAGCGGCAGCTACTCCAAGCGCAGCTCGGGCTCCAACGTCGCCTATACCCAGAACGGTTGGCTGAGCGAAGCCTGGAACACGCCGAAGGGCGCGTTCGCCAAGTCGCCCAATCCGGATGGCTCGTTCTCTGGCTTGATCCCCGGCCTGCAGAACGCTCCCACCAGCGGCCTGTACACCCACACGAATGACATGCGTTATTCGGTGACGGGTCTGGACCGCGAGCGCCTGAACGGCCAGGCCGTGCTGCAGTTCGCGCCGACCAAGGACCTGAAGTTCACGGTCGACTACACGATGGCCGTCAACACGGTCAAGTCCAAGAACATCGAGAACTCGGCCTGGTTCGGCCCCTCGTTCTCTGGCGCGCTGACGACACCGGCCGGCACCTCACCCGCCAGCACGTTCACGTCTGGCCCGGTCGCGACGCCGATCATCCAGACCGCCACGTGGGACGGCACGCACGACTACGGCATGAACGCCGGCCAGTTCGCGCAGAAGAGCAAGCTGAGCTCGACCGGCTTCAATGCGGCCTGGAAGGTCAACGACGCCCTCAGCTTCGAGCTGGATGCGCATTCGTCCACCTCCAAGACCACGCCCGACAGCCCTTACGGCACCTACGCCGTCATGGACCTGGCGCTGTTCACGCAGGGCAACACGACCGCCTACTACGACAAGAAGCTCCCGATCATGGAGTCGAAGGGCATGGTCTACGACTCTGCCAAGACGAACGTCACGGGATCGCAGTTCTACAACAACCTGTCTGACCAGACGGTCGACCAGGCGCAACTGCGCGGTACCTACCGCCTGGGCACCGACGACAAGCTGCTTGCCGGCCTGGGTTTCACCAAGCTGAAGAACCGCGCCGCCAGCGCGAACAACTTCCACGGCGACTGGAGCGGTATCGGCCCTGCCGGCGGCTTCAAGGACGTGCCGGTGTCGCAATACGGCCTGGGCGGTTTGTTCAACCGCATCCCGGGTCACGACGACCCGCGCCTGTACTCGACGTTCTTCGTGCCGGATTTCGCCGCTCTGCGCAAGCAGGCCGTGGCAAACGCCGTGCAGTTCGGCTCGTCCAGCACGGGCAACGTGCCGATGACGCCGGCCGCTGCCGAAGCCTACTTCTCGGCCCCGGCCGACTTCAGCCAGGCGGGTGCCAGCGACTGGCGCACGACGGAGAAGTCCACCTCGGCCTACGGCCAGTGGGACCACTCGTTCGACACGTCCATTCCGATGAACCTGTCGGTCGGCCTGCGCTACGAAAGCACCAAGGTCGACTCGTCCTCGCAAGTGACGGCCTACACCGGCACGGACTGGTACGCCGACAATGAAGTGAAGCTCACCGGCGGCACCAGCACCTTCGGTACCAAGTCGGGCAAGTACTCGTACTGGCTCCCCAGCATCGACTGGGATGCCGACCTGGCCGACAACATCAAGGTGCGTGCCAGCTACGGCGTCAACATCGGTCGTCCTGGCTTCGACCAGATGCTCGGTGGCGAGGCGCTGAACGCCGACTCCGCGCGCTACAACGTCGCGGGCGCGGGCTCGACTGGCGATCCGGCGCTGAAGCCGCTCAAGTCCAAGAACCTGGACCTGTCGGCCGAGTATTACTACACCAAGTCGTCCTATGTGGCGGTCGGTGCCTTCTACAAGAAGGTCACGGACTTCATCAGCACGACGACCATCAGCAAGACCTATGCGGGCCTGAACCAGCCGGCCAGCGGCACGTACTACCAGGCGGCTCTGGCCTCCGGTATCCCGGCCGACAAGCCGCAACTGATCCG
Source organism: Rubrivivax sp. (assembly GCA_004211235.1). The sequence goes on along the minus strand of SEEY01000015.1, from coordinate 5,608 downwards.
GAACTACATCTTCAACAACTACGGTGGTCAGCCGGGCGTCACGGTTACCAAACCAGGCACGGTCATCCAGGGCGACATCCTGGGTACGGTGCCGGGCACCCAGCCGTTGCAGTTCAACATCACCAGCTACGCCAACGGTGCCGGCGACAACATCAAGGGCTTGGAGTTCAACTTCCAGCACATGTTCGGCAACAGCGGCTTCGGTCTGTCGGGCAACTACACCGCTGTCAAGAGCGGTCTGAAGTTCAACAACAACACCGACAGCAGCGCTGCGCAGGCCGGTCTGGTGGGCATCAGCGATTCGGCCAACCTCGTGGGCTTCTACGAGAACGAGACCTGGTCCGTCCGCGGTGCCTACAACTGGCGTGGTGAGTTCCTGGCACGTCGTACCGACGGCGCCGGCAACAACCCGGTCTACACCGAAGCCTATGGCCAGGTGGACGCGTCCATCGGCTACAAGATCGGCAAGAACCTGACGCTGCAGGCCGACCTGCTGAACCTGAACGACGGCTACATCCGTCAGCACGGCCGCACGAAGGACCAAGTCGTGAACGTGCTGCAGACCGGTCGTCGTTACCTGATCGGCGCTCGCTATCGCTTCTGAGCGATAAGCGCAAATGCTCGGTGATTCATCCCTCGGGGTGAGTTGCTGAGCGGATCAACATGGCCGGAGTGGGTGCGCAATCGCCTGCCCCGGCCAATCTGTTTGCAGAATTCCTCGGCCTTTGCGGTGCCCGGCACGCGCAAGGACCATACTTCTCCGGCATGAACTCCGAGTTGACGACAGCCGTACGACGCATCGTGGTGTTGGGTGGCGGCTCTGCCGGCTGGCTGACCGCTGCGACGCTGGCCGCTGAACTGGGCCGCGATGCGCCCGACGCACTGCAGATCACGCTGATCGAATCGCCCGATGTGCCGTCCATCGGCGTGGGCGAGGGCACATGGCCCACGATGCGCGCGACGCTGCATGGCATCGGCCTCAGCGAAGTGGATCTGATCCGCGAATGCGACGCCGCCTTCAAGCAGGGCTCCTGCTTCGACGGCTGGCTGCACGGCGGTGCCGGTGATCGCTATTACCACCCCTTCACGCTGCCTCACGGCCATGGCGATGCCGACCTGCCCGGTGCATGGCTGCAGGCTGGCGGCGACCCAGGCTTTGCCGAAAGCGTCGGTGCGCAGCCGCATGTCTGCGACGCGCGCCTCGCGCCCAAGCAGACGACGACGCCGGACTTCGGCGGCGTGCTGAATTACGGTTACCACTTCGACGCCGTCAAGCTTGGCCATCTGCTGCGCCGGCATGCGACGACCGTGCTGGGCGTTCGCCATGTCGTCGACCATTTCGTCAGCGTGCGTTCACATGAGAACGGCGACATCGCGGCGCTGGTGACGCGCGAGCACGGCGATCTCGAAGGCGATCTCTTCATCGACTGTTCCGGCATGGCCAGCCTGCTGCTGGGCCAGCACTATGGCGTCGGCCTGCGTTGCCAGAAGGGCGTCCTGTTCAACGACAGCGCGCTGGCCGTGCAGGTTTCGCACGCAGACGCCAACGCACCGCTGGCGTCCGCCACCATCTCCACGGCCCATGCCGAGGGCTGGACGTGGGACATCGGCCTGCCCACGCGCCGGGGCATCGGCCTGGTCTATTCCAGCAGCCATACCGGGGACGCGGCCGCCGAGCGGGCGCTGCTGGCCTACCTGCAGCGCAGCGGGCTTGGCGAGGCCGACGTTTCGCCGCGGCGCCTGAGTTTCAGCCCCGGCTACCGTGAGCAGTTCTGGCACCGCAACTGCGTCGCGGTCGGCCTGTCGGCGGGTTTCATCGAGCCACTCGAAGCGTCCGCGCTGGCGCTGGTCGAACTGTCGGTCGCGATGATCCGCGACGAGATGCCCACCAACCGGGCCGACATGTCTCTCGTCGCCAAGCGCTTCAACGAGGCGTTCAGCTACCGCTGGTCGCGCATCATCGAATTCCTGAAGCTGCACTATGTGCTGAGCCGTCGCGACGACGCCGACTACTGGCTCGAGCACCGCAGCGCCAGCACGCAGCCCGAGTCGCTGCGTGAACTGCTGCAGCTCTGGGCCCACCGCTCGCCGTCGCGCAACGACTTCTATCGCAACGAGGAGGTCTTCCCCGCGGCGAGCTACCAGTACGTGCTCTACGGCATGCAGTTCAAGCCCGCGCTGCGCCCCCTGCGGGCTGACCAGCGCGCGGCGGCCGATGCCGGGCTCAAGGACGTAGCGACAATCACGCGGCGTTTGCTCGGCGCCCTGCCTCGCCATCGCGACCTCATCCAACACATCCGCGAGCACGGTATTCCCGGCCGCACAGCCCCCTGATCGAACCCATGCTGCAACTGCTCAACAACATCCAGCACAAGGACCTGCGCGTCATCACCGAGCGCGGCGCACAGTGGGGCGACGACTTCATGTCGGCGCCCGTCACGGTGGATGAATTCCGCAAGCTCCAGGCGCACTACCCCATCGTCTTCCAGCGCGATGACAAGGGCGGCTTCGTGCCCGCAGCGCTGTTCGGTCTGCAGGACGGGCAGAACCTGTTCCTGAACGGCCAGGGCTGGGACGCCGACTACCTGCCGCTGTCCGTGCAGCGCCTGCCGTTCTCCATCGGCATCGCCGACGACGAGCTGCGCATGATGGTCGACCTGGACAGCAAGCGCATCAGCCAGGGCGCCGAGGGCGAAGCCGTGTTCCTGCCGCAGGGCGGCACGACCGATTTCACCGAGAACGCCAACTCAGTGCTGCGAACACTGCACGAGGGCCTGCAGGCCACGACCGATTTCATCCAGACGCTGATGAAGCACGACCTGCTCGAGTCCTTCGTGCTCGACGTCGAGCGCCCGGACGGCTCGCACGGCCAGCTGGTGGGGTTCTACATCATTCACGAGGAGCGCCTCGCCGCGCTGGATGCCAGCACCGTCGCCCTGCTGCACCAGGCCGACTACTTGCAGCCCATCTACATGGCGATCGCTTCGCTGTCGAACTTCACGACCTTGATCAAGCGGCACCTCGCCCACGTCCAACCGGCCTGAGAGTGATGCTGGAGCGCAGCGACCTGAGAGGCGCCGACGGGGTACCTGCCGACGTGCTCCAGTCCACCCAGCCCGTGGTGATGCGCGGCCTGGTGCGGGATTGGCCGATGGTGCAGGCGGCGCAGCGCTCCGACGCCGAGTTCTGCACCTACCTGCGCGGCTTCGGCGAGCAGACGCGCCTGGCCCTGTGGCACGGTGGGCCGGAGATCGGCGGGCGCTTCTTCTACAACAGCGACTTCAGCGGCTTCAACTTCCGGCACGAGATCCAGCCCTTCGGTGCACTGCTGGACGCGTTGCTGGCCCATACGGCCGACGCGCTCTACCTCGGGTCGACCGAGGTCGATTCCGCCTTCCCGGGCCTGCGCCAGCACAACGACCTGGCGGCATTGGCCGGCCTGCATCCGCATGTGAGCCTCTGGCTGGGCAACCGCACCCAGGTGGCTCCGCATTTCGACCTGCCCGACAACATCGCCTGCGTCGTTGCCGGCCGGCGGCGTTTCACGCTGTTCCCACCCGACCAGGTCGCCAATCTCTACATCGGCCCGCTGGACCTGACGCCTGCCGGCCAGCCCATCAGCCTGGTCGACACGGCGCAGCCCGACCTGGAGCGCTTCCCGCGCTACGCCCAGGCCCTGGAGCACGCGCAGATCGTCGAGCTCGAGCCCGGCGATGCGCTGTTCCTGCCCAGCCAGTGGTGGCACGGCGTGGAGTCGTTAGGCCCCATCAACGGCCTCGTCAACTTCTGGTGGCGGCAGTCCCCGCCCTTCATGGACACGCCGTTGAACACGCTGATGATGGCGCTGCTCTCCGTGCGCGACCTGCCGCTGGTGCAACGCGATGCCTGGCGTGCGCTGTTCGACCACTACGTTTTCGACGCCGATGACCAGACGGCGGCCCACATCCCGCCCGCGGCACGCGGCATCCTCGCGCCGATGAACGACGCCAGCGCCCGGCAGCTGCGCACGCTGCTGCAAAACCGGCTCAAACGATAAGGTCCACGCCCTCATGACCACCGCACCTCAACCCATTCGCCGCGTCGTCATCGCCGGCGGCGGCACCGCTGGCTGGATGGTCGCGGCCGGCCTGTCCAAATGCCTGGGCAAGCAGGTCGACATCCGTCTGGTCGAGTCCGAGGAGATCGGCACCGTCGGCGTCGGCGAGGCGACGATCCCGACACTGCACATCCTCCACGAGATCCTGGACCTGGACGAGGTCGAATTCGTCAAGGCCACGCAGGCCACCTTCAAGCTCGGCATCAGCTTCGAGAACTGGCGCAATGTCGGCGAGGACTATTTCCACTCCTTCGGCAAGACCGGCAAGGGCCACTGGACGGCGGGCTTTCATCACTTCTGGCTTGAGGCTCGCAAGCGCGGCCTGGCCAGCAGCTACGACGACTATTGCCTGGAACTCCGCGCGGCGAGGGACAACCGCTTCGCGACGCTGCCCGACAACGGCATCAACTACGCCTACCACTTCGACGCGACGCTGTACGGCCAATACCTGCGCCGCCTTTCCGCGGCCCAGGGCGTGCAGCGCATCGAAGGCAAGATCGCCAAGGTCCACACCGACGCCGCCAGCGGCAACATCACCGGCCTGCAGCTGGATGGTGGCGCGCTGATCGAAGGCGACCTGTTCATCGACTGCACCGGCATGCGCTCGCTGCTGCTCGGCGAGACGCTCGGTGTGCCCTACGAGAGCTGGTCGCAATGGCTGCCCTGCGACAGCGCTCTGGCCGTGCAGACCATGTCGGTCGGCGAGCCGGTGCCCTACACCCGCTCCATCGCCCACCCCTGGGGCTGGCAGTGGCGCATTCCGCTTCAGCACCGCGTCGGCAACGGCATCGTCTTCAGCAGCAGGCACGTCAGCGAGGACGAGGCGAAGGCCACCCTGCTGGCCAATGTGCAGGGCGAGGTGCTGCGCCAGCCGCGGCTGATCAAGTTCACGCCGGGTCAGCGCGCTCAGGCCTGGAAGAAGAACGTCGTCGCCATCGGCCTGTCCGGCGGCTTCCTGGAGCCGCTGGAGTCCACCAGCATCCATCTCATCCAGAAGGGTCTGACCCGCCTCGTCGAACTCTTCCCCAGCGACGGCATCCGGCAGAGCGACATCGACGAGTACAACGCCCAGTCGCGCGACGCCATGGAGGTTGCGCGCGACTTCATCATCCTGCATTACCACGTCACCAACCGCGACGATTCGCAGTTCTGGCGCGACTGCCGCGACATGGACGTGCCGCCGCTGCTGAAGCACCGCATCCAGCACTTCCGCGACACGGCGCGCATCATGCTGCGCCAGGGCGAGCTGTTCGCCGAGAACTCGTGGGTGCAGGTGATGATGGGGCAGGGCATCCTGCCGGCCAGCCATCACCCCATCACGCGCAACATGGACAACCGGTCCATGGCCGACTTCCTCGGCGAGATCCGCAAGGACGTCGTGCGCACGGTGATGAAGCTGCCGACGCACCAGCAGTTCATCAGCCACAACTGCCCGGCGCCGAAGTTGGATGTGGCGCCCGGCAAACCGCTGGGTGGCGCGTCGCTGCGCATCAATCCGCAGGCTCGGCTCGA
>SEEY01000423.1 GCA_004211235.1 Rubrivivax sp. | reverse complement strand
CTGCTCCAGCCCCAGACGCAGGCCCGCGCCGTGGTGGCCAAAGTTCGCGGCCCCGCCCTTGCTGACGCGCTCCTGCACGGCGTAGGCGCTGCCATAGGACAGCGGGCCACGGCCGCCAGACTGGCGCGCCGCCCCGACACCCAGCAGCAGGCGATCGTTGTCGCGCTCCGGCTGGCCCTTGTAGGCCTGATGCGACCAATGGCCGAAGACACTGGCCTGGGCCGCGGCGCCGAGCTGCGATTGCCACTGCGCGACCGCACCGTTGGCAGTGCGGTAAAGGCCGCCGCCCACCCAGGCGGTGCTGTTCTGCAGCGCGATCAGCTGGCTGTGCGGGCCGGCGGTGTGGCGCACGCCGACGGTGGCGTCGAGGAAGGTGGTGTCCATGTCGTGAACGACGCGGTCCAAGGTGGCGCGAAGATTCGTCGTGCCGACCAGTTGCCAGGACGGCGACAACGCCGCCTCGGCGGTCACACCGGCCGCCGCGAACATGACTTCGTCATGCCGCTGGCGGTTCTCCGGCGCGGTCTCGAACAGGATGCCGCCGAAGGCCGGGATGGCGAATTCGCCCTGCTGCGTGGCGCCGTTGACATTGCTGTCGTAGCCGAGCCCGAGTTCCACATAGCCAGCCAGCCGCGGACCCGGGGCAGGAGCCACCTGGTCGATCAGGCCGATGACGCGCTGGATGGCCGCTGAGGCGCCCTCCGGCAGCTTGCCGGCGCGCGCCAGCCGCAGCTGTTCGCGGGCGGTTTCGGTCTCGCCGGCTGCCAGGTAGGCCCGGCCCAGTTCGGCACGCGCCAGCGTGTCTTGCGGATGCTGCTGAACGACGCGTTCGAGGGCGAAGATGGCGCGTGTCACATGCCCCGCGTCGAGCGCGGCGACACCCAGCAGATAGTCGAAGCGGACGTCGCCCGCGCGCTCCATCTCGGCCGCCGAAAGCAGCGCATAGGCGCCCGCAGCGTCACGTTTGTCGAGCCGCGTGCGCGCTGCATCCAGCAGTGCGTCCTGAGCGTAGACGCTTGACACGAAACAGATCAGGGCGATGGCGAAAGCACAGCGGCGGCCCACGCCGGGGCCGGCGGCCTCCGGCCTGGAAGGCGGATGCAGCAAGGAAACCTCTCAATTTTTGCGGAGCGAATACGCGGCCGCATTGAACTTCCGGCATCTTCAACCGTGGCTTGCCTGAACGAAAGCGTGCAGCGCAAGGGCCCCGTGACATCCGTCGCGGATGTATGGGAGCAAAGGTAACCAAGGCGTTTTTGGCGCGGCGGTCACACCCTGTATCAAGCCTTCGGGTCAACCGCATTGGCGCACGGGCGTTCAGTAAAAGCCGGCGGCCACGACTTGCCGCCTTCACGGAACCAAACGCCATGACCACGCTGACCCTCACCTTCAACGGCCCTTCCAGCCAGGCTCGCCAGGCGCTCGGCGGCCTGCTGCAGCGCTACCGCTCCGCTTATTTCGTGGAACGCAGCAGCAACGAGTATGCGGTGACTGCCGACGATGCCACCGCGGCCGAACTGGCGCGGCAGCCGCTGTGGTCGAGCCGGCCCGCGCAGGCGACCGCTCCGCGCTGAGGGCGCGAAGCCGACGGGGATTTCCTCACGTCGGGCCAGGGTGGCAAGGGGCGGGAGAATCCGCTGCCAGACGCTCCGCCATGACCCGCGCCATGCCCCGCCAACAGCCCCGCAACCACCATCACGTCTATGTCGTGCTGCTGTCGGAACGGGTCTGGAACGAGCCGGCCTTCCGCAAGGCCAATCCGCAGCACGACATCCTCAAGCCCTGCCTCTACGTCGGGATGACGGGGCTGGACCCGGACCTGCGCTTCGACCGCCACATGGCCGGCGTGCAGGCCAATCGATTCGTGCTGAAGTACGGCGTGCGGCTGCTGCCGGAGCTGTACGAGGTCTACAACCCGATGCCTTACGACGCGGCGCGGGACATGGAAGTGGAATTGGCCATCGGCCTGCGCGAGGCAGGTTATGGCGTCTGGCAGGCTTAGCGCAGCGCCGCCAGTTCCTGCCGCAATGCCGCGTTCTCCGCTTCGAGCGCGGCGATGCGCCGGCGCAGGGATTCCAGCGTGTCCTCGGTCGAAGGCGCGGCCTCCGGCGCCGGCTCGGCCGCAGGCGCCCGGCGCTTCGATTCACGCACGCGCTTGGCCGCCTGCTTGAGTTCATCGGCGCCGGCCGCGGCCGCCGCGGCCTGCTCCTGGGCGGGCAGCGTGGCAACCGCCGCCGCCGCGTTGATCGACACCACGCCGGCCTTGACGGCGGCCACCAGTCCGGGCGCGCCCTGCTTCTGGATCTTCTCGATCAGCACGACCTGGCTGCTGCTCAGTCGCGCCGCCTTGGCCAGCGCCTCGCGCGTCTCGAGCGCCGTCGCATCCGGCATCGGTGGCGGCGCTTCGGCCGCCGGCAGCGCCGCGGCAATCGCCTCGCTGCGGGCGCGACGCTCCGCCACGATCTCGCGCTTGCGCAGCGCCAGCACGCCGCGCTGGAAGTCCGAGATGCTGCGCCGGCCCAGGTGCTGGTCGATCATCCACAGGTGCACGTCTTCCATGGACTTGAAGCGCGTGTTCTGCACCGTCTGGAAAGGCAGGCCGTGCTTGCTGCAGATGCCGTGACGGTTGTGGCCGTCCACCAGCACATTGCCCCACAGCACCAGCGCATCGCGGCAACCCTCGGCCAGGATGCTGCGCTCCAGCGCTTCATGCTCCTCGGGCGTCAACGGGTCGATGTAGGCCTTGAGTTCTTCGTTGACGACGATGTCCATGGAGACCGGGTGCGGGCGCTGGAAAAGGGAGCGGATTTTAAGGAGCCGCCGCCTTGGTGAATTCGGCGTCCAGCGCCGCCACCCACGCGGCCCGTTCAGCGGGCGGCGCAAAGCTGGCCTCCAGGCTGTTGTGCGCGAGCTGGTAGGCCTCACGCGCACCCCACCGCGGTTGCGCCGCGAACAGCGCCTGCAGGTTGTCGTTCAGGTAGCCGCCGAAGTAGGCCGGGTCGTCGGAATTGATCGTCACCGCCAGGCCCGCCGCGAGCAGCTGCGGCAGCGGATGCTCGGTCAGGTCGCGCACCACGCAGAGCTTCACGTTGGACAGCGGGCAGACCGTCAGCGGCATGCGCTCGGCCGCCAGCCGCTGCATCAGCGCCGGGCTCTCGATGGCGCGCACGCCATGGTCGATGCGTTCGACGTGCAGCAGGTCGAGCGCCTCCTCGATGTAGGCCGGCGGGCCTTCCTCGCCGGCGTGGGCGACGCGGTGCAGGCCCAGCTCTCCGCAGCGGGCGAACACGCGCTCGAACTTGCTCGGCGGGTGGCCGCGCTCGGAGCTGTCCAGGCCGACGCCGATGAAGTGCGCGCGCCAGGGCAGGGCGGCTTCCAGCGTGGCCAGGGCGTCTTCCTCGCTCAGATGGCGCAGGAAGCACAGGATCAGCGCGCCGCTGACGCTCAAGCGTTCGCGCGCATCGGCGCAGGCACGCGACAGCCCTTCGATGACGGTGCCGATGGCCACGCCGCGCGCCGTGTGCGTCTGTGGGTCGAAGAACAGCTCGGCATGGACGATGCCGTCGGCCGCCGCCTTCTCGAAGTAGGCCCAGGCCATGTCGTAGAAGTCCTGCTCCTGCAGCAGCACGCTGGCGCCGGCGTAGTAGATGTCGAGAAAGCTCTGCAGGTCGGTGAACGCATAGGCCGCGCGCAGCGCTTCGACGTCGGCATAGGGCAGGGACACGCGGTTGCGCGCCGCGAGCGCGAAGATCAGCTCGGGTTCCAGCGAGCCTTCGATGTGGATGTGCAGCTCGGCTTTGGGCATGCAGGCCAGCAGGCCGGGGAGGGCAGAGCGGGAAATGCGGTCGAAGTCGATGGCAGGCAACATCAGCAGACTCCGTAGTCGAGCCGGATCAGTTCGAGGTAGCGCCGGAAGGCAGCCGAGCTGCGGTCGGCGGCGCAGTGGACTTCGCGCATCGTCGCATCGTGCAGCGGCAGGCAGCGGGGCTGTTGCGATTCCAGCACCGGTTGGTCCTGCAGGAAGATGGTGCGCTGGAAGTCCAGCAGGGCCGCGTCGTCGCTGTCCAGGTCGGGCACGGCCAGCCGGAACCAGACCCGCGAACGGGTTTCGTCCTGCGGACAGATGAAAAGCGTGATCGATTCGCGCCAGCCCTGGGCGATCTCCGGGGCCTTGATGATCATGGCGCTGAAAGGCGTGGGCACACGGCTGTCGC
>SEEY01000014.1 GCA_004211235.1 Rubrivivax sp. | reverse complement strand
CAGCAGCTCGCGCGTCGTGCCACCCTTGTTCTTCCAGGCCTGCGGCTGCACGTCAGCCGCGCTGACCTTGCTCCAACTCATTGTTTTACCCTCGCACCGATGCGAATTTCGCCGTCTCTGGGGAACCGCATTCTCCGCAGCTCCGGACGCTGAAACTCAAGCCGAGAAGCTCCCTTGCAATTGGTAACGTCCGCCCGGGTGGGTCAGCTTGACGCTGGTGACCGCCACACCCCGGCTGTAGGTGATGCGCTTCACCACCAGGCAGGGGTCGCGGCGGCTGATGCCCAGCAGCCGGGCCTCGACCTCGCCGGGCAGCGCCGCCTCGATCATGTAGCGCGCCTCCGACAGTGGCGCCACCTCCAGCAGGTAATGCGTCGGCGTGATGTGCGTGAAATCCTGTGCCAGATAGTCGGGCGCACAGGCCGGGTTGACGGCGCGCTCCTCGCACTGGATGGCCTGTCCGTTCTCCAGGTGCACGATCAGGCTGAGGAAGACCGGCGCGCCGCGCTTGAGCCCGAGCTCCGCCGCCTGCTGCGGCGAGGCCTTGCCGCGCAGCAGCGCATGCACACGCGCCTCGTGCGTGCCGCCGCGCTCGAGGATCTCCTCGTGCAGGTCGCGCACGTTCAGCGTCGACGAGATGCGGTGCAGCTGGGCCACGAAGCTGCCGACACCCTGCACGCGCTCGATCAAGCCCTCCTGCACCAGCTCACGCAGCGCGCGGTTCACGGTCATGCGGCTGACTTCGAACTGCCCCACCAGCGCGCCCTCGCTGGGCAGCAGGTCGCCAGCCACCCAGTGGCCGCTGGCGATGCCTTCGCGCAGATGATTCTTGACCTTGAGGTACTGCGGCTCGGGGCCTGGAGCGGAAGTTCGGGCGGCTCGGGACATGCCACCATCCTAGTTGACGTCACTTGTATAGACAACTAGAGTGCGGCCGCTCAATCGGGAGAAGTCATGACCGCCCTGCCCCACGCCGCGCCCCGCCCTGTGAAGGCTCCCACCGGCAGCGAGATGAGCTGCAAGAGCTGGCAGACGGAAGCTGCCTACCGCATGCTGCAGAACAACCTCGACCCCGCTGTGGCCGAGAACCCGGACGCCCTGGTTGTCTACGGCGGCATCGGCAAGGCGGCGCGCAACTGGGCCGCTTTCGACGCGATCTGCAAGTCCCTGCGCGAACTGAACGACGACGAGACGCTGCTGATCCAGTCGGGCAAGCCGGTCGGCGTGTTCCGCACGCATGCCGATGCGCCGCGCGTGCTGCTGGCCAACTCCAACCTCGTGCCGGCCTGGGCCACCTGGGAGCACTTCCACGAGCTGGACCGCAAGGGCCTGATGATGTACGGCCAGATGACCGCCGGCAGCTGGATCTACATCGGCAGCCAGGGCATCGTGCAGGGCACCTACGAGACCTTCGTGGAGGCCGGCCGGCAACACTACGGCGGGTCGCTGAAGGGCCGCTGGATCCTGACGGCAGGCCTGGGCGGCATGGGTGGGGCGCAGCCGCTGGCGGCGACCTTCGCCGGCGCCTGCTCGCTGAACATCGAATGCCAGCAGAGCCGCATCGACTTCCGCCTGAAGACGCGCTACGTCGACGAGCAGGCGACCGACCTTGACGATGCGCTGGCCCGCATCCAGGCCCACACGGCCGCCGGCCGCGCGGTGTCCGTCGCGCTGCTGGGCAACGCGGCGGAGGTGCTGCCCGAACTCGTCAGGCGAGGTGCGAAGCCCGACCTCGTCACCGACCAGACCAGCGCCCACGACCTCATCAACGGCTACTGCCCGCCGGGTTGGGACGTCGAGCAATGGAAGGCTGCCGCGGCCGATCCGGCTCGACATGCTGAACTGAAGGCCGCCGCCGCGGCCGGTTGCGCAATGCACGTGCGCGCCATGCTCGCCTTCAAGGCGCAGGGCATCCCGACGGTGGACTACGGCAACAACATCCGTCAGGTCGCCAAGGACCAGGGCGTGGCCAACGCCTTCGACTTCCCCGGCTTCGTGCCCGCCTATGTCCGCCCGCTGTTCTGTGAGGGCAAGGGACCGTTCCGCTGGGTGGCGCTGTCGGGCGACCCCGAGGACATCCACCGCACGGATGCGAAGCTCAAGCAGCTCTTCCCGCAACATGAGGCGCTGCACCGCTGGCTCGACATGGCCGCCGAGCGCATCGCCTTCCAGGGCCTGCCGGCGCGCATCTGCTGGCTGGGCCTGGGCGAGCGCCACCTGGCCGGCCTGGCCTTCAACGAGATGGTTAAAAGCGGCGCGCTGAAAGCGCCCATCGTCATCGGCCGCGACCATCTCGACAGCGGTTCCGTCGCCAGCCCGAACCGCGAGACGGAAGGCATGAAGGATGGCTCGGATGCGGTGTCGGACTGGCCGCTGCTGAACGCGCTGCTGAACACCGCTGGCGGCGCGACCTGGGTGAGCCTGCACCACGGTGGCGGTGTCGGCATGGGTTATTCGCAGCACTCAGGCGTCGTCATCGTCGCCGACGGCACGGACGCTGCCGCCAAGCGCATTTCGCGCGTGCTCTGGAACGACCCGGCCACCGGCGTCATGCGCCACGCCGATGCCGGCTACGAGCAGGCACAAGCCTGCGCCAGGAAGAACGAACTGAACCTGCCCTCGCTATGAAACTCGTCCCCGGCCAACTCACCCTCGCCCAGCTTGCCGACATTGCCGCCGGCCGCGCTTCGGTGCAGCTCGACGACTGGACCGCCGTCGACAAGAGCGCGGCCCTCGTCGCGGCCGCCGCGGCCGGCGATGCGCCGGTCTACGGCGTCAACACCGGCTTCGGCAAGCTGGCCAGCACGCGCATCGCGAAAGACCAGCTCGCCGCGCTGCAGCTCAACCTGATCCGCAGCCACGCGGTGGGCGTCGGCGCGCCGATGTCGCCCGAGGTCGTGCGGCTGATGCTGGCCACCAAGGCGGGCAGCCTGGCGCGCGGCTTCTCGGGCGTGCGCCGCGTCGTCATCACGGCGCTGCTGGACGCCTTCAACGCCGGCTTCATCCCCTACGTGCCCTGCCAGGGCTCCGTCGGCGCCAGTGGCGACCTTGCACCGCTGGCGCACCTGACGCTCGCACTGATGGGCGAAGGCGAGGCCTTCGTCGCCGGCCAACGCGTGCCGGCCCGCGAGCAGCTGGCGCGACTGAACCTGCAGCCGCTGACGCTTGCCGCCAAGGAGGGCCTGGCCCTCATCAACGGAACGCAGGCCAGCACCGCACTTGCCCTGCATGCGCTGCTGCGGTTCGAGAGCCTGTTTGCCACGGCACTGGCCAGCGGCGCGATGACGCTGGACGCGGCGCGCGGCAGCGACGGCCCCTTCGATGACCGCATTCATCAGGTACGCGGCCAGCCGGGCCAGATCGAGGTGGCCGCCGTCTACCGGGAGCTGCTGGCCGGCAGCGCCATTCGCGCCAGCCACCGGGAGGGCGACGAGCGCGTGCAGGATCCGTACTGCCTGCGCTGCCAGCCCCAGGTCATGGGCGCCTGCCTGGACCAGGCGCGGCATGCCGCCCAGGTGCTGGTGCGCGAGGCCAATGCGGTCACCGACAACCCGCTGGTGTTCGAGGACACGATGATCTCGGGCGGCAACTTCCACGCCGAACCGGTGGCTTTTGCCGCCGACAACCTCGCGCTGGCCATCGCCGAAGTCGGCGCCATCGCCGAGCGCCGCATCGCCATGCTGATCGACCCGGCCATCTCGCGTCTGCCGCCCTTCCTGACGGCCGATGCCGGCCTGCACAGCGGCTTCATGATTGCGCACGTCACCGCCGCGTCACTGGCCAGCGAGAACAAGAGCCTGGCCCACCCGGCGAGCGTCGACAGCCTGCCGACCAGCGCCAACCAGGAAGACCATGTCTCCATGGCCACCTTCGCCGCGCGCCGCCTGCACGCCATGCTGGACAACACATCGCACATCATCGCCATCGAGCTGCTCGCGGCGGCCCAGGGCATCGACTTCCTGCGGCCGCTGACGAGCTCGGTGCCGGTCGAAGCCCTGCACACGCGCCTGCGGGCGGATTGCGCCAGCAGTCCGGCCGACCACTACCTCGCACCCGACATCGAACGCGCCGCGGCGCTGGTGCAGGCCGGCGTGCTGCGGCCACCGCATACGCCGAAGTTCTGAACGATCGGGCCACTGCCCGTCGACACCCATGACTGATGGCCGAACGACCAGGCGCAGCTACCGTGGCGCCATGCGTCGCCTGGCCGCCTGCCTCATCACTGCCGCCTTCGCCTCGGCGGCGACGGCCGACACGACGCTGAGTTTCAACATCGACTTGCGTGCGGAAATGGCGGCGGGCCGCTTCGACCCTGGCCGCGACCGCCTCGGCCTGCGCGGCGGCGCCGCACCGCTCGCCTGGGATCGGCCGCTGCTGGCCACGCCCGGTGCCACGCCGGGGCGCTACGAGCTGCGTCTGACGCTGCCAGACGACGCCGCTGGCGGACAGCCACTCGCCTACAAGTTCCGGATCGAACGCGGTGCCGGGCAGGAGGCCAGCGAAGGCTGGGAACCTGGGCGCAACCACACGGTGCTGCTCAACGGCGGCGAAGTGGGCGTCGCGCGTGAGTTCGGTGCGGCGGCGGGCGACGTGCCGGTGTCCCGCAGCGGCCGCATCGAGCGATTGGGCCTCGTGCCATCGGCGCACGTGCAAGCACGTGAGGTGCAGGTTTGGCTGCCGCCCGGTTACGGCCAGGATGTCGAGCATCGCTACCCGGTGCTCTACCTCCACGACGGCCAGAACGTCTTCGATGCCCGGGCCGCCGGCGCCGAATGGCAGGTGGACGAAGCCGCCCAGCGCGGCGTGGCTTCGGGCCGGTTGCGGCCCTTCATCGTCGTGGCCGTGTCGAGCACGGCAACCCGCACGCTGGACTACACGCCGTCGGTCATGACGGTGCCGGCGGAGCGCCCGGGCTCATCGAGCGCGCCGCAGCGCCAGGGCGGCGGCATCGCGGCGTACGCGCAGTTCCTTGCCGAAGAACTCAAGCCCGCCATCGACGCACGCTTCCGCACGTTGCCCGGTGCGACCGACACAGCCGTGGGCGGCTCCTCGTTCGGCGGCCTGGCCTCGCTGTGGCTGGCCTTGCACCGGCCCGAGACCTTTGGCGCGGCCCTGGTCGTGTCGCCCTCGGTGTGGTGGGATGACGGCTTCGTGCTCCGCGACGCCACCGCCAGCGCGCCGAAACCCCGGCCGCGCCTGTGGATGGACATGGGTGCCCGTGAGGGCCCGCAGGCCGTGGCCTTGGCTCGCGAGCTTGCCGAATTGCTAGGCCGCCGCGGCTGGGCCGACGGCAGCCTGCGCTTTGTCGAGGATGACCGAGGCAGCCACGACGAAGCCAGCTGGGCGAGGCGCGTGCCCGCGATGCTGGACTTCCTCTACGGCCGCCCTCAGTAGCGCCCCGCGGCCCCGGCGACGCGCAGGAAGACGTAGGCGAACCACGCGATGACCGCGCGGTGGAACAGCGCGCGCAGCCCGGTGGTGCGGCGCTCGCTGATGCGCTCGGAGACCGCCAGCGCCGCCTCGATCTCGGCGGCCAGTTCCGTCGCGAACGGCCGGTCGAGCACGATGACGTTGGCCTCCAGGTTGAGCAGCAGCGACAGCGGGTCGATGTTCGAGCTGCCGACCGTGGCCCAGTGCTCGTCGATGACGGCGACCTTGGCGTGCAGGAAGGCCGGCATGTATTCGTAGATCTCGATGTGGTGGGCCAGCAGGTCGGCATACAGCGCCTCGGCGGCCCAGCCGGCCAGCCGATAGTCGAGCTTCCCCTGCAGCAGCAGGCGCACGCGCACGCCGCGGTCCGCGGCGGCGCGCAGCGCTTCACGGATGCGCTGGCCGGGGTAGAAATAGGGACAGATGATGTCGACGCTGCGGCGCGCAGCGCGGATGGCATCGGCATAGGCGTGCTCGATGGTGCGGCGCCGGCGCAGGTTGTCACGCAGCACGAACGCAGCACGCACGGGCTGCAGACGTATCGCCGGCTCGGGCAGGCGCTGCGGGCCGCGCCAGATCTGCGTCACCCACAGGCTGAAGCGCCGCCGCAGCGGCACGTAGTCGATCAGTGCGTCGTCGAAATCGCGGCCGAGCCAGGCGCGGGACCAGATCGCGCGCAGGCTTTGCGCCACCGGGTCCACGAGGCCGCCGCGCAGCTGCACGGCGAAGTCCAGCCTCGGCAGGTCACTGCTGCCGTGGCGCATGTCCAGGCGGTCGTCGATGATGTTGATGCCGCCGACGAAGGCCACCTCGCCGTCGACGACGCAGAGCTTCTGGTGCAGGCGACGCAACTGGCCCGGCTGCAGCCAGTGCCACCAGCGGTTCATGGGCCGGAACACCGCGAAGGCCACGCCGCTGCCCTCGAAACGGCGCTGCAGCGACGCCACGCTCAGGTTGCTGCCGAAGCCGTCCACGACCACGCGCACGCGCACGCCGCGCCCTTCGGCCGCAATGAGGCTGTCGGCCAGCGCCAGCGCGGTGGCATCGTCGTGAAAGATGTAGGTCGCGAGCCAGACCTCGCGCTGCGCCCGGCCAATGGCGGCCTCCATGGCGGGAAAAAGCTCGTCGCCACCGCGCAGCAGCCCGACCTCGTTGCCACCGATGAAGCCGGCGTCCTCTGCGGCGTTTCGCCGGCGCCGCCGCATCAGCCCCAGCCGCCTCACCGCCGCGCCCTTCTCGCCGGGCGGGGCCTTGCGGGCAGCGCTGCCGGGCTCATTCGAGCGCCAGCTCCACGACGAGCGGCAGGTGGTCTGACATGCGCGCCCAGCTGGCGCCTCGCGGCACCTGCACGCCAGTGCAGCGCAGGCCGCGCATGTAGACGCGGTCGAGCGCGAACACCGGCAGGCGCGACGGGAAGGTGGCCGCCCGCGCCCGGCCGTGCGGTGGCGAGGCACGGCGCAAGCCATGGGCGCGCATCGGCGTGTCCAGCCGCTCGCCCCAGTCGTTGTAATCGCCGGCCACCAGCACCGGCGCCCCTTCGGGCACATGCTCGCGCACGAAGCTCGCCAGCCGGTCGACCTGGCGCATGCGGCTGGAATGGATCAATCCGAAATGGGCAACGACGACGTGGATGGTCGTCCCCTGCCAGTGCACCGGCACATGCAGCAGGCCGCGCTGCTCGAGGGAATGGTCCGACACGTCGTGATGGCCGATGTCGCCAATGGGCCAGCGCGACAGCAGCGCATTGCCATGCTCGCCGAACTTCGTCGTCGCGTTGGTGCGGTAGGCCACCTCGTAGCCCTCGGGCGCCAGGAACTCTGCCTGCCCCTTGTCGGGCCAGCCGAACCAGGTGCGGTCGAAGTAGGCGGCCTCCCGGTGGTGGAAAAGCCGAACCTCCTGCAGGCAGACGAGGTCGGCGTCCAGCGCCTCGACGCCCATCTGCAGGTTGTGGATCTCCAGCCGCTTGGCCGGGCCCAGGCCGCGTACGCCCTTGTGGATGTTGTAGGTCGCCACGCGCAGCACGGCGCCGGGCGGATGGGGCGACGGGCGCAGCGGGCTCATGGCTTCTGCGGCGCCCGGCCGCCCCGGGTTTCAGAGACGGTGATCGGCGTGAGGGTGGAGGCTGTCTTCATGTCGTGGCAGGGCTGAAGCGGGGCAACTGCAGCACCGCCTCGGCGTTGGAGGGCGAGAAGCAGCGGTCTGCCGCCTCATGCCAGGGCAGCCAAAGCCAGGCGATGTGCTCGCGCGGCGCCAGTGTCGGCGCGAGCGCGGCGGGCAGCTGTAGGCCGAAGACGTGTTCCGTATTGCGCGTGACGCCCGGCGCGTAGCGGTGCCGCCATTGCGGGTAGATCTCGTAGACGTTGGCGAGCTGCCAGTCGCGCAGCTGGCCGCGGACGGCCGCGATGTCGAAGCCGGTCTCCTCCAGCACCTCACGCCTCGCGGTCTCGGCCGGCGGCTCGTCGGGGAAGTCCTTGGAGCCAGTGACGCTCTGCCAGTAGCCGGGGTGGTCGGCCCGCTCGATCAGCAGCACCTGCAGGTCGGCCGTGTGGATGACGACGAGGACCGATTCGGGAATCTTGGAGGGCTGGGCCGGCTGCATGCCGCCAGCATAGTGCGGCTCAGGCGCCGTGCTGCTTGCGCCGGGCGACTTCAGGCGGTAGCGCCTTGGCCTGCAGCTCGCGCACCTGGGCGACGAGCTGGTTGTGTGCGTCCAGGAAGGCGGCGGCGATGACCTTGCCTTCGTTGGAGTTGCTCCAGCCTGCGCCCGCGGCGCCGCCGAGCTTGCCGACCATGGCGCCACCGACGCCGAGGTCCGCCACCTCCACCGAGCCGGTGGCCGCGGCGATCTGCTCGGTGGTCTCGTTGTCGGTCAACAGCAGCGCGGCCTGGGCCTGCTTCATCTTGACGTGCTCGGCGGCGCCGACGAGCTTGTTCAGGTAGGGAATGGCCTGCAGGATGCTGCCGACCTGGCGGCCGGCGTCCTGCTCGCTGAAGGTGAGGCTGGGCGTCAGGCTGTACTGCGCCTCGTAGCCCTTGCCCTTGCCGACCGTGTTGCCCTGCTGGCGCAGGATGCCGGCGTCCTTGAGCTCCTGCTCGCGCACGGTGGCCTTCAGGCCCGCGGCGCGGTCGACGACGCGAAAGCAGCCGCTCTGCTGGGCCAGCAGGCGCACCAGCGGCACGGGGCTGGACGGCAGTTGATAGCTGCCGGCATAGCTGTAGCCGTTTGGGTTCTCGATCAGCGCCAGCGTGGCCACGGGCGCGTCGCACTTGACGAGCTCGCGACTGGCCTTGTGCGCCCCGGCGGGCCCGGCCGACCCGCTGATGACCGAGCCGCCCTCGCCGAGCGAGGTGGACGACTTGCCGCAGGCACTGAGCAGCAGCAGGGCGACGGCGGATGCAGCGAAGGTGAGGCGGACGGTCATGGAGGCTGGGCCGTGGAGCAAGGGAGGGCCGAGTCTGCCTTGCGGCGGGGGCCTGGGTGTCCTAGGAACGTGGGACGTATCCCCGGGGCGAGGGGCGGTGCTGGAGCGGCGGTGCCGGCGTCATGTTCACCGGTACTTTTGGTGGATGCCACGTGTGGTGCCGGGAGTTCGCCCCGGCGGGCGACCTACTTTCTTGTGTCGACAAGAAAGTAGGCAAAGAAACGACCCCTGCTCCGTCGCCCCTCTGCGAGGGGTCCCCTGCGATGCTCGAACGCCGAGGCTCGCGCAGAACTCACTTCGCTACGCTGCGTTCAGACAGCTGCGCGAAGTCAGTCAACGAAGTGCGCTGCGCGCACGCCTCGGCGTCCTGCGCTTCTCGGCTCCTCCAAAGGGGAGCCACGGAACAGCCAGCAGCCAACAGCCACAAGAGAACGTCGCCCGCCGGGGCGACGTCCCGGCATGGGCCTGTCCACAAACGCCAAACCTTCGCAGAGCTGCGCCGAGCGCGCATCACTTCCCATACAACACCATCTGCGTGCACCGAAACAACGCCATCGTCTTGCCCGTGGCCTTGTTCGTCACGACCGCATCCCACACCTGCGTCGTCTTGCCCAGATGCACCGCCTTGGCGACACAGGCCACCGTGCCTTCGCGCGCCGTGCCGAGGTGGTTGGATTTCAGCTCGACCGTCGTGAATCCGACCGCCCCCTCGGGAAGATTGGCCACGCAGCCGTAGCCGGCGCAGGTGTCTGCCAGCGTGACGACGCTGCCGGCATGCAGGAAGCCGTTGGGCGCCATCAGCTCCGGTCGCACCGGCAGCTCGGCATGAACCTCAGCGCCCTCCACGCGGGTGATGACGATGCCAAGATGACCGGGCAGGAAGCCCGCGCCGAGCGTATTGAAGTCTGTGCTGTCGCGCATGGGACTTGACCTTCCAGGACTGTCGGGCCCCGCAGCATGCCCGATTCGGGCGCCTGGATCGACGGCAGCAAGCCTTGCCGCAAGTTTCGAGCGGGCGACCTGTGCGCGCTGATGGGGCAAGGCCGGGCAACGCCCCGGGGAACGGCGCTTGCCACGCCGGCCGCAAACTGACTTCGATTGCCGGAAATGCGCAGACAACACCTGATCGTGGCCCGCGTCGGCCGCAACTCCCTGCACCCACGCTGGCTCGACCGCGCAAGGATGCGCAGCTGGGACCTGCACCTCTGCCCCTTCGAGCCCTTGCCCGCTGCGGCACGTGAGGATTGCAGCACCAGCGATGTGATCGTCGGACCGAAGTGGGCCGGCCTGCGCGAGCTGCTCAACCGCTGGGACGGCTGGCGCGGCTACCAGTACATCTGGCTGCCCGACGATGACCTGCTGACCGATGCGCCCAACATCGACCGCTTCTTCGCCACCGCCGCCACGCTCGGCTGGGACCTGTGCGCGCCGGCCCTCGACGAAACCTCCTACTACGCCCACTACAGCACCATGCGCAACCGGCGCTGCACGGCACGCCGCACCGGCTTCGTCGAGATCATGGCGCCCTGCTTCTCCCGCGCGGCACTGGGACAACTGCTGCCGACCCTCTCGGAAAGCACAACCGGCTGGGGATGGGGCCTGGACTCGGTCTGGCCCAAGCTGCTGGGCTACCAGAACGTCGGCGTGATCGACGCCACGCCGGTGCGTCATACGCGGCCCGTTGGCGCTTTCCGCGATGCAGCGCTGGGGCAGCGCGTGCTGGCCGAATCGGACGCGCTGCTGGCGCGCCACGACTGCCAGCAGGTGCACCGCGTCTTCGAGGCGCTGGGGCCCGACCTCAAGCCGATGACGCTGGACCCAGCCGGGCTCACGGCCCTGCTCGTCGATGGCTGGCAATACCTGCTGCCCGCCAACCCGGCGCTGCTGCCCTGGATGGTGCAGGCGCAGGCGCCCGCGGGCGGCTGGCCGGCCTACCCGGTGGCCGGCACGCCCAGCCACGCGATGCCGGGCGATGCCCTCGGTCTGCAGGGAGCCGCATGATGATCACGATGCCGTCCTGGGAATCGGCACCGGAGCTGCGGCATGCGCCGCCCTCGCCCGGCCGGTTTCAACCCGAACACCGCTCTGCGCCGCGCCTGACGCCCGAGCTGCTCGCCCGACTGCCCCGCGCCGTCGCCCGGCCGCGCTTCAAGGTCGCCGCGCTGCGCACCGGCATCCTGCACCTGGGCTGCGGTGCCTTCCACCGCGCCCACCAGGCGGTGATGACGCAGCACGCCATCGAGGCCGAGATGACGGCCGGCCACCTGCCGCCCTGGGGCATCGTGGCGGCCAGCCTGCGCACCGGCCGGCTGCTGCCGGCGCTCAGGCAGCAGCAGGGGCTCTACACCGTGCTGGAGCGCGGCCGGCAAGGCCTGCGGGCGATGGTGGTGGGCAGCGTGCGCGAGACGCTTCATGCGCAATGGGAGGCGGCGCGGATGCAGCAGGTGCTGCTCGACCCGCAGCTGCGCCTGACGACGCTGACGGTCACCGAGCAGGGCTACTGCGCCGACCCCACCACCGGCCGGCTCGACCTCGAGAACGACGACGTGCGCAACGACCTGCGCCGGCCCTGGCCGCGCAGCGTGCCGGGCCTGTTGGTGCGCGGCCTGGCGCTGCGGCGTGCGGCGGGCCTGCCGCCGCCCGTGCTGATCTCCTGTGACAACCTGGCGGGCAATGGCCGGCTGCTGCGCCAGGTCTGCCTGGACATGGCCGCGCTGCAGGACGACAGCCTCGCCGACTGGATCGAGCGCCATGTGCAGTTCCCCAGCTCGGTGGTCGACCGCATCGTGCCGGTGTCGACCCACGCCGACCTGCATGGCGCCGAGGCGCTGACCGGCCTCGTCGACGCCGTGCCCGTGAGCACCGAGCCCTTCAGCCAGTGGGTGATCGAGCATTTCCACGGGCCGCGGCCGCTGTGGGAGGCGGCCGGCGCGGAGTTTGTCGACGACGTCGGCCCGTGGCAGGCGTCCAAGCTGCGCATGCTCAACGGCGGCCACCTCGCGCTGGCCTGCCTGGGGCTGCTGGCAGGGTGCGCCACCGTTGCCGAGGTGATGGCGGAGCCGCCGCTGAGTGCCTATGTCCAACACCTGCTGCTCGACGAGCAGCGACCGACGCTGCCGCCGAGCGGCCATGACACGCGGGCCTATGCCCACCGGCTGATCGAACGCTGGCGCAATCCGAGGATTGCCCACCAGCTCGAACGCGTCGCCCGCAACGCGTCAGCCAAGCTGCCCACGCGTCTGCTGGCGGGCCTGCGCTGCCACCTGCAGAACGGCCGGCCCGCGCCCTGGACCGTGCTAGCGGTGGCCGCGTGGATCTGGTGCGCCAGCGGCCATGACGCGCAGGGCAGCGTGCTGCTCGGCGCCGACCAGCTGCGTGACCGCCTGCGTCGCATCGGCCACGAGGCGGGGCCCGACCCGGCCCGCCTGGTGGACGGCTTCATGGGCCTGCGCGAGGTCTTCGGCGACGACCTGCCCCAGGACGGTCAGCTCGTCGCCGGACTGCGCGATGCCGTGCGGCAGCTGCAGTCCCGCGGCGCGCTGGCGACGGCGCGCGCGGCGCTGAATGGGGAGTTGCTGGCATGCCGCTGATCGACTGCTCGCGGCTGCCCGCCTTCGAGGCCGTCGTGTTCGACATGGACGGACTGCTGCTGGACAGCGAGACGCTGGCGCTGGATGCGATGAAGGCTGCAGCCGACGAGCTCGGTCTGGACATGCCGGCCGACCTGCGGCGGCAGATGATCGGCGTACCAGCCGACATCTGCCGTGCGCTGGTAGCCGGGCATTGCGGCAGCGATGCGCCGGTCGAGGCCCTCTTTGCTGACGCGACGCGGCTTCTGGAGGCCGCGGTGGCGGCCGGCCGCCTGCACCGCAAGCCGGGGGTCGGCGCGCTGCTCGACGAGCTCGACCGCCTGAGCCTGCCGCGGGCGGTCGCCACCTCCTCGGGCCGGCACCGCGCGCAGCACCACCTCGCGGCGTCGGACCTGCTGACGCGGCTGGACGCCGTGCTGACGCGCGACGATGTCGTGCGAGGCAAGCCGCATCCCGACCTCTACCTCGCGGCGGCCGAGCGGCTGGGCATCGCACCGCAGCGCTGTCTGGCCTTCGAGGATTCCTACAACGGCGTGCGCGCCGCGGTGGCGGCCGGCATGCCCGTGGTGATGGTGCCCGACCTGCTGCCGGCCACGGAAGAGATGCGCGCCGTGGCGCTGATGGTGGTCGATTCGCTGCGCGAAATACTGCCCTGCCTGGCCGAACGCAGCCCGCGCGCAGCGTTCACGCACCCGCACTGAGGCCGCAGCCTCAGGCCGTCGGCGCCTGCCGCGTGCGTGCGCTGCGGCGCCGCTCGGCCAGGCGGCCGAACGGGAAGACGCTGCCCAGCAGCCCGCCCACCGTCGAGATGTGGTTGACCGTGCGCAGCGCCTCCAGGCCCAGCTCCTGGATGACGCGGCGCTCGCTCACTTCCCTGCCCTCGCTGCCCTCGTGGATGCGCGAAACCGCATGCATCACGTACAGGCCGAGCAGCGCCGCCAGCGCGAACAGGAACTCCCAGTGCGTGAAGTTCAGCACCGAGACCTCGCGCGTGTTGACCGGCGACACCCAGCGCACCAGCAGGGCCAGGTGGCGTTCGCTGAACCATTGCGCCAGCACACCGCCGGCCAGCGGGGCGACACCGCCGGACACCGCAGCGACGAGGCCGATGGCGGCCAGGTAGGCGGTGCCGCGGTCTCGCGGTGCCAGCTTCATGCCGAGGTTGCCGGTGGCCAGGCCGATGCCGCCACCGGCCACGCCCATCAAGGCATGCAGCAAGGCCAGATAGCCGAGCTGCAGCGGCGGCGACGCGCCGACCGGCACGAACACCAGGCCCAGCATGCAGGCGAAATACAGCGGCACGGCGACGGCCAGCACCGACTTGTTGGACAACCGGTCCGACACGCGCCCCCAGGCCAACAGCGTCGCCGCATTCACCACCTGGCTGGTGACCCACAACGCGGTGACCTCGCCGAGGCCGTAGCCGAGTTGCTGCATCAGGTAGACGGTCAGGAAAGGGGCCACCAGGTTGCTGGCGAGGTTCCAGCTCATCAGCGTGATCAGCAGGCTGCGAAAGCCCCGGTCGGCGAAGGGCGCGCGCAACTCGTCACGCATGCGGCGCACCGGGCCGCAGGCCTGCATCACCGGCTCGGGGCAGCGGTAGAGGCTGGCCGAACTGAGCAGGCCCGCCATACCGGCCAGCCCGAAGCACAGCGAGAAGGCCAGCATGCGCGAACCCAGCGGCGGATGCTCCACCAGCGCGCCCGCGGCCAGCGTGCAGACGCAGGCCACGCCGGTGGCCCACAGCAGCCGGCGCGAGAAGAACACGCCAAGTTCCGAGGGCGACAGCAGTTGATGGAACCAGGCGTTGATGGCGCAGGACGCCGTCGAACTCAGCGTGCAGATCAGCACCTGGGCCAGCAGCAACAGCGCCAGCCGCGGCTGCGAGCCGGGCAGCATGGGCAGCACGGCCAGCAGCAGGATGACCAGCCGCGCCAGCGTCAGGATGGGGATGCCGATGAGCTTGCGGCGGCGCACGCGCTCGACGAGAAAGATGGCCGGCAGCTGCGCCGCCTGCGCCATGAAGGGAATGGCGCCCAGCAGGCCGATGGCCCGCGGCCCCGCACCCAGTTCGAGCGCGAAGGCCACCATCACCACACCACCCGACAGCGCGCCGGTCATGCTCGCCCAGGCGGCATCGGCCACCAGCGCGCGCTTGCCGGTTTCCAGCGCCGGCGCGCTGATCTCGGGGCTGGGCTGCAGGCTCATCGCCGGGCGGCCGCAACGGCCGAGCCGATGAGTCGGGTCACTTGCGTCATCACGGGCGGCAAGCCGGCAAGCGGCGTGCCGTGAGCGGCGCGGCACGCGGCTTGCCGCGCCGCGCCTACCCAGCTTCCCGCCTTCACCGATGAACGACAACCATGCCCTTTCCGCCACCGCCCCGGCAACGCCCCAGCGCGACTACCTTGTCTTCGTACGCGCCGGCCGCCAGTCCCTGCATCCGCGTCTGCTGGCCGACGACCCTGGTCGCAATTGGGATTGCTGCATCAACGTGTGGAGCGATGCAACCGCCGATGAGGCCCCGGGCGCCGAGGCAGAGATGCACCTGCCCGGCGGCCTGAACAAGTTCGAGGGCTACTCCCTGCTGCATGACATGCTGATGGCCCGGCGCCCCTACCGCTACGTGCTGATGCTGGACGACGACCTGAGCTTCTCGCCCGGCGCGGTGTCGCGCTTCTTCGAGCATTGCGAGCGCGAGCAACTGGCGCTGGCGCAGCCGGCCATCGCGCTGGGCAGCCACAGCAACCACGTCATCAACCTGCGCAACCCGGCCTGCCTGGTGCGGCGCGTCAACTTCGTCGAGGTGATGGCGCCCTGCTTCTCTCAGGCCATGCTCGAACGCCTGCTGCCCACCTTCGGCCTGACGCGCTGCACCTGGGGCATGGACTACGCGTGGTCGTCCCTGCTGGCGGGCACGGACGAGAACATCGCCATCGTCGACGACGTCGAGATGCAGCACACCAAGCCGATGGACGTGACCGGCGGGCCGTTCTACCAGCGGTTGCTCGGCATGGGCATCGACCCCAAGCAGGAGCTGGCCTGGGTGCACCGCACCTTCACGCCCTGGGGGCCGATGCGCACGCTGGCACAAGGCCACCGCTACCGCTGGCCGCTGCCGGGTGCCGTCAACGCGGCGCTGGTGAAGGCGCTGGAGGCACGCAAGCTGGCGATGCATCTGCAGCGCGGCGGCACGCTCGCACCGCAGACGCCCGCGCCCGAAGTGGCCACGGCTGCGCCGACGACGCTGGCGGGGGCGGGCTCGCTGGCGGGGTGACACGGCCCTGCGTCGCCGGTGACGCGCAAGGCGGCAGGGCTCGACGCCGCATGTGCGCAAACCTTCGGCAAGAAAAAAGGCCGGCGCAAAGGCCGGCCTTCCGATGCCTGCAGGGCAGGCTGTGCTGCGGCCAGATCAGCTGCGCACCAGCGTGGCCTTGAGCATCGAGTTGAGCATGTCCAGCGTCTCGGCCAGGTGAGCCTTGGTCTCGACGGACAGGCCCGGCTTGGCGGAAGCTGTGCGCAGCGAGGTGGCGAGCTGGCTGGCGTGGTAGCGGGCCATCGAGAAGGCGTCGGCATAGACCGTCGCCCCGTTGGTGGCCCGGTTCAGCTGCGCCTGCAGGCGGCGCAGGTATTCACGTTGCAGGCTGCGGCGCATGCGGTCGATGTCTGTACCCGTCTTGAGCTCGCTGAAGATGGCGCCCTGCAGCGTGCCGTAAACCTCGCTCAGCGAGACGGCGCCCTTGCGTTGCGCCTCCGGCAGGTAGGCGCCCTGGTCGATCAGGCGGCGCGCCGTGTTCGGCGACATCAGGCGATCCAGCACGCGGCCCTGCAGGGTGGCGACCGCGTCCGGGATGGACAGCGGCAGGCCGCGCTCCCACTCGTTGTAGTCCAGCGACTGGTTGGCGAGGAACTCGGGGCGGAACCTGAACGAGTCGCTGGACAGCAGGCCGGTGGCAATGAAGCGCAGCGCCTCACGCTGCTGGGCGTTGTCCACCGGCGTGAAGGCCTGGCCCGGCGTGACGCCCGGCACGATGCGCTCGGCATAGATGCCGCCCACGTACTTGCTGATGTTGTTGGCCGTCATGCCGAGCTGGCGGAACGACTCCGACACCGAGCGGCGGTTGCGCAGCGGGTCTTCGCCCGGCTGCGGCTTGCGCGTCTGCACGCGCTCCCACAGTTCCTGGCTGAGCTTCAGGCGCTTCTTGGCATAGGCGAGCGGGTCGTCGCCAAGGTCGCGCTGATTGCTGCGAGGGTCGAAGCCGTCGTAGGGGCCGCCCGTGCCCTGGTCGAAGTCGTCACCGTAGGCCAGCTGCGGCTCGGTCGAGCGCGCGGCGATGCGGCCCAGTTCCGCCGATTCCTGCTCGGCCGGGATCGGCTTGTAGGCGTACTCGATGGCCCAGTAGTCGTAGGCACCCAGCGTCGTGTTCGTCAGGCTGGCCCGGGGCTCGCCCTTGAGCGGCAGGTTGTAGGCGTTGTAGTCCATCACCGAGTTGGAGATGCCGTGCGCCTCGGTGTAGGCCTTGTCCCTGAGCTGGGCCTGGGTGACCGTCGTGGACGAGCGGAAGTTGTGCTTCAGCCCGAGCGTGTGGCCGACCTCGTGCATGACGACGTCCTTGACGACGGCCTGCGCCAGCGCCTCGGCCTCGGGGCCGTCCATGTCCAGGCCGTCCCGCAGTGCCAGCAGGTCGAGCGTGAAGCCGAACTCGCCGGCCTGGTCGGCCATGTAGGTGCAGAGCTGGTCGGCCAGGGCCTGGCCGCCGCGTTCGCCGGCCCAGGCGTGGTCATGCGCTTGGGCCTGTGAGCTGGGCGGCACGTCATCAGCGGCCAGGCGGCGGGTGCCGCGGCCGAAGACGTCGCTCATGCCGATGTCGGCGTCCAGGATTTCGCCGGTGCGCGGGTCCTTGTGGCTCGGGCCGATGGCGAAGCCGACATCGGAGCCGGTGAACCAGCGGATCGACGCATGCGTCGAATCCATGTTGTCCCAGTCGGCGTCGTCGGGCTGCTGCTTGGCGACGACGGCATCCTTGAAGCCGATCTTCTCGAAGGCCTTGTTCCACTCGACGATGCCGGCCTTGACGGACTCGCGGTATTTGGCCGGGATGTTCTTGTCCATCCAGTAGACGATGGGCTGCACCGGCTCGGACAGCGCGGCGGCCGGGTCCTTCTTCTCGAGGCGCCAGCGCGAGACGAGGTGCACGCGCGGGTTGGCATGGAGATCGTTGCCGAGGTTGCTGTAGCTCTCCATGAAATGACCCAGTCGCAGGTCAGCATGGCGCACCGCCGCAGGCTGCTCGGGCAGCGCGCGGAAGTTGTAGACGAAGCTGAAGAACATCGACCGCGGGTCCGGTGTCGTCTGCGGCGGCGTCGGCATCGGTACCGGCACGGGGGTGACCGGTGGCGCCGGGATGCGCGGCGTGGCGAAGTGCACGCGGGCCGTCAGCGTGGAGA
>SEEY01000013.1 GCA_004211235.1 Rubrivivax sp. | reverse complement strand
TCGGTGATCTGCGAGATCATGAAGGACGACGGCACGATGGCGCGCCTGCCGGACCTGCAGGTCTTTGCACAGGAACACGGCCTGAAGATCGGCACCATCGCCGACCTGATCGAATATCGCAGCCGCCACGAGAGCCTCGTGCAGCGCGTGGCCGAGCGGCGCCTGAACACGGCCCAGGGCGAGTTCCAGTGCCAGGTCTTCACCGACCGCACCGGGGGCACCCACCTCGCGCTGAGCCACGGCGCCTGGGAGCCGGCCGATGAGGTCCTCGTGCGCGTGCATGAGCCGCTGTCGGTGATGGACCTGCTGGAAGCCGGCGCCTGCGGTCATTCCTGGGGCCTTCCGGCCGCCCTGGCCGCGGTGAAGGCCAGCCCCGCCGGCGTCGTCGTGCTGCTGAACTGCGGCGAGCACGCTGCCAACGTGCTCGCCCGGGCGCGTGACGAGAAGCCCGCGGCAGCCACCAAGAGCGCCATGGACCTGCGCACCTACGGGGTCGGCGCGCAGATCCTGAAGTCCCTCGGCGTGCACCGCATGAAGCTGCTCGGCAGCCCGCGGCGCATGCCGAGCATGACCGGCTACGGCCTCGAAGTGACGAGCTTCGTCGCTCCCCCTGCCTGCTGATTGCTGACACGAAAGAGGCTCGCGATGCAAGATTCCGAACAAGGCCTGCCCAGCTTCGAGGGTGCCCTCGACGGCAGCGATCTCACCATCGCCATCGTCCAGGCGCGTTTCAACGACGCCATCACCTCGTCGCTCGCGAGCGCCTGCCTGGCCGAGCTCGCGGTGCTGGGCGTGCCCGCCGAGGCCATCCGTCATGTGACCGTGCCGGGTGCGCTGGAAGTGCCGCTGGCGCTGCAGGCGCTGGCCGAGAGCGACGACTATGACGCGCTGATCGCGCTGGGCTGCATCATCCGCGGCGAGACCTACCACTTCGAGCTCGTCGCCAACGAGAGCGGCTCGGCCGTGACCCGCGTCGGCCTGGACCATGGCATTCCGATTGCCAACGCGATCCTGACCGTCGAGAACGAGGCCCAGGCCTGGGCGCGGGCCGACCCCAAGGGCCGCGACGCCGCCCGCGTCGCCGTCGAGATGGCCAACCTGCTGAAAGAGATCGAGTGAACGCACCGCAAAAGACCGCCCCCAAGACGGCCGCCCAGACTGGCAAGCCGGCGGGCAAGCGCCCCGCCGTCAAGTCCGCCCGGCGCCGCTCCCGCGAGGCCGCGGTGCAGGGGCTCTATCAATGGCTGCTGACCGGCGACGACGTCGGCGCCATCGTCGCGCTGGGGCGTGAACAGGAGGGTTACGCCAAGCTCGACGTCAAGCACTACGACGCGTTGCTCGGTGGTTGCATCCATGAGGCTGCCGACCTCGACGCCATCCTCGCGCGGCACGTCGACCGCAAGACGACCGAGCTGTCGCCCATCGAACATGCGATCCTGATGATCGGCGCCTACGAGCTGAAGCACTGCATCGACATCCCCTACCGGGTCGCCATCAACGAGGCGGTCGAGCTGGCCAAGTCCTTCGGCGGCACCGACGGCCACAAGTACGTCAACGGCGTGCTGGACCGCGCCGCCGGCGACCTGCGCCCGACCGAGGTCGGCGCCAAGCGTTGATGAAGCGCCGATGAAGCTGGCGTCGCGGCTGGACCGCATCGAGCCCTTCTACGTGATGGAGCTGGCCAAGGCCGCGGCACAGGTCGCCGCCGGCCCGCTGTGCGACCCGACCCTGGGTGGCCGACGCATGATCCGCCTGAACGTCGGCGAGCCGGACTTCGGCGCCGCACCGGCCGTGCGCGAGGCCATCACGCACATCGCCCAGGGCCCCACGCCCTACACCGACGCCCTCGGCCTGCCACAGCTGCGCGAGGCCATCTCGCGCTGGTACGGCCAGCGCTATGGCCTGTCCATCGCGCCGGAGCGCATCGCCATCACGGCCGGTGCCTCGGCCGGCCTGCAGCTCGCCTGCCTCGCCCTCTTCGAGCGCGGCGACGAGGTGCTGATGCCGGACCCCTGCTACCCCTGCAACCGCCATTTCGTGACGGCCGCGGACGCCACGCCGCGGCTGCTGCCCACCGGTGCAGCCGAGCGCTTTCAGCTCGGTGCGGCCCAGGTGCGCGAGGCCTGGACCGCGTCGACGCGCGGCGTACTGCTGGCCTCGCCGAGCAACCCGACCGGCACGTCCATCGCGCCGGAGGTGCTGGCGTCCATAGCCGGCTTCGTCCGCGAGCGCGGCGGCGTCACCGTGGTCGACGAGATCTACCTGCCGCTAAGCTACGACGAGCACTTCAGCCACACGGCGCTCTCGCTGGGCGAGGACATCGTCTCGGTCAACAGCTTCTCCAAGTACTTCGGCATGACCGGCTGGCGGCTGGGCTGGCTGGTGCTGCCGCCGGCCCTGGTGCCGGCCATCGAGCGGCTGGCGCAGAACCTCTACATCTGCCCGTCGACGCTGGCGCAGATGGCGGCCCTGCGGGCCTTCGAGCCCGAGTCCATCGCCGAGTTCGAGCGTCGCCGCAGCGTGCTGCGTGAGCGCCGGGACTACATCGTGCCGGCCCTCAACGACCTCGGCCTGAGCGTGCCGGTCGCACCCGACGGCGCCTTCTACGCCTGGATGGACATCAGCCGCCATCACGCCGACAGCTGGGCCTTTGCCCAGGAGCTGCTGCAGAGCGCCCAGGTAGCGCTGACGCCGGGCCGCGACTTCGGAGCGACCGACCCGCAGCGCTGGATGCGCCTGTCCTTCGCGTCGTCGATGGAAGATCTGCAGGAAGCCGTTGCCCGCCTGCGTGGAGTCCTCGCGTGAGCTTCGAATTTCCCGTCCGCGTCTACTGGGAAGACACCGACGCCGGCGGCATCGTCTTCTACGCCAACTACCTGAAGTTCTTCGAGCGGGCCCGCACCGAGTGGCTGCGCGCGGCCGGCGTCGAACAGCACCAGCTGCGCGAGGACACCGGCCTGATCTTCGTCGTCGCCGCCACCAGCCTGCGCTATGCCGCGCCGGCCCGGCTCGACGACCTGCTGACCGTCACCGTCGAACCCCAACCGGCCGGCCGCGCCAGCCTCGTCGTGCGCCAGCGCGCGCTGCGCGGCGACACGCTGCTGGCCGAGGGCGAGATCCGCATCGGCTGCGTGCGCGCCGACGACCTGAAACCCCAACGCCTGCCCGAGATCGTCCAATCGGCCGTCGTCGCGGCGACCACCTCATGAACCAAGACCTGTCCATCGTCTCCCTGATCCTGCATGCGAGCTTTGCCGTGCAGCTCGTCATCGCGGGCCTGCTGCTCGTGTCGCTCGCGAGCTGGAGCGTCATCTTCGGCAAGCTCATCGGCCTGGGCCAGATCAAGCGGCGCAACGATGCCTTCGAGGCGGAGTTCTGGAGCGGCAAGAACCTCAACGACCTCTACCAGGCCGTCGGCAACCGCAAGGACGGCGCGCCGCTGGAGCGCATCTTCGCCTCCGGCATGCGCGAGTTCCTGAAGCTGCGCGAGAAGCGCGTGACCGACTCCGGCACGCTGCTGGATGCCGCCCGCCGCGCAATGCGCGCCAGCTTCCACCGCGAGCTGGACGCGATGGAGAGCAACCTCTCCTTCCTCGCCTCGGTCGGGTCCGTGTCGCCCTACGTCGGCCTGTTCGGCACCATCTGGGGGATCATGCATGCCTTCGTCGGCCTGTCCAACCTGCAGCAGGTGACGCTCGCCACGGTGGCGCCCGGCATCGCCGAAGCGCTGGTCGCCACGGCCATCGGCCTGTTCGCGGCCATTCCCGCGGTGCTGGCCTACAACCGTTTCGCCCGCCAGATCGACCGCAGCGCGATCACGCTGGAGACCTTCATCGAGGAGTTCTCCAACATCCTGCAACGCAACTCGACGCAACAGTAATGGCCGCCGTTTCCGCCCGAGGCGGCCGCCGGCGCCGCACGATGAACGAGATCAACATGGTCCCGTTCATCGACGTGATGCTGGTGCTGCTGATCATCTTCATGGTCAGCGCGCCGCTGATCACCACCGGCATGGTCGACCTGCCCAGCGTGGGCAAGAGCCGCCAGCAGCCGCAGCACGTCATCCAGGTCATCGTCGGCACGGACGAACGTCTGAAGATCAAGGTCGACCAGCTCGACGCGGAATCGATCCCGGTCAACCGCCTCGCCGAGCGCGTCAAGAAGGCTCAGGGCGGCGACGCCGCCAGCCCGGTGGTGATCTCGGCCGACAAGAACGTCAAGTACGAGGCGGTCGTGCAGGTCATGGACACGCTGCAGCGCGCCGGCATCCAGCGCGTCGGCCTGGCCGTGAAGAGCGGCGCCTCCACCAACCGATGAGCGCTGCGACCCTGCGTCCGCCCGAGGTCGCCGGCATTGGCCGCGGCCTGACCTTTGCGCTCATTGCGCACGGTCTGTTGATCCTCGCCCTCAGCTATGGGGTGAACTGGCACAGCGACTCGTCGCCGGCCTTCGAGGCGGAGCTGTGGTCGGCCATTCCGCAGATCGCGGCGCCGCGCGAAGAGGCGCCGCCCGAGCCCGAGCCGGAGGCACCCAAGCCCGACACGCGCGCCCAGCAACGCGCGGCGGAGGAGGAAGCCGCGGAGCAGCGTCGCGACGCCGAGATCGCCATCGCCAAGGACAGGAAGCGCAGGGAAGAACAGGCGCGTGAGCAAGCGGCCAAGGTCGAGCGCGAGAAGGCGGCGAAGGAAAAGGAAGCGAAGGACAAGGCGGTCAAGGACAAGCTCGACAAGGAAAAGGCCGAGCAGGACCGCAAGAAGCTCAAGGACGAGAAGGTCGCGAAGGACGCCAAGGAGGCGAAGGCAGCGAAGGATGCCGATGCCCGCCGCGAGGCGCTGCGGCTGGAGAACCTGCGCCGCATCCAGGGCATGGCCGGCGGCACGCCGGGCTCCACCGGCACGGCGGCGCAGAACGCCGCGCCATCGGCTGGTTATGCGGGCCGCATCAAGGGCAAGATCCGCCCGCTCATCATCTACGGCGACGATGGCGCGGCCAATCCGACGGCCGAGGTTCAGGTGACGTTGGGGCCGGATGGCCGCATCCTGGGCAGCAAGGTGCTCAAGGCCAGCGCCGACGCCGACTGGGACCGCGCCGTGCTGCGCGCCATCGAGAAGGCCGAGACGCTGCCGCGCGACGTGGACGGCCGCGTGCCGCCGGTGCTGATCCTGAGCTTCAGGCCACGCGAGTAGCGAGCCAGCGGTCCACCGACCAGCGGCCCGCGCCCCACAGCGCGATGACCACAGCGAGCACACCCCACAGCGTGTGCTGGGCCTGCGCGGCGGGCGAGAAGTCGTCGGCCATCAGCGACAGGGCCGCCATCAGGTTGACGACGAACAGGCCCGCGCCGGCAAAGCGCGTGGCCAGGCCCAGCACCAGCAGCACCGGCAGCACGAGTTCGCCGGCCGTGCCCATGTAGGCCGCCAGCACGGGTGGCAGCAGCGGCACCTGGTAGATGTCGTTGAACAGGGCCAGCGTGGACGACCAGTCGCGCAGCTTGGTCAGGCCGGACAAAAAGAAGATCTGCGCCACGTAGAGCCGGGCGGCCAGCAGCGCCAGCGATTGCAGATGGCTGACGAGCGTGTCCAGCCAGGCCGGCAGCCGCGTGGGTTGCAGGCCGGGGTCGGTGGCGGTGCGCAGCGCGGTGGAGATCAGGGCGTTCATGTGGTGGTGGTCCGGTTCGGTGGTGTAGACCTGACCCCTTGCAGCCAGGCGTTCTGTAGCGCTGCCTGCAGCCAGGCGCCGAAATCGAAGTCGGTCTCAAGCGCCGAACCTTTCACTGCCGCCGTCTCCAGCGCCTCGGCAAGATTCACGCCGTCGAGTACCGCCTGCATGAAGGCGGCCTCGGCAGGCGGCAGGGCTTGCGATTGCCCGCGCCAGCCCTGGCGCCAGACCAGCACCGGCCCGGTCGCCTGCGCGAGCAGCGCCACGCCCGGGCGAAGCTGCAGCCACAGCGACTCGGGCGAGTCGCTGCCGAGCCGGGCCAGCGACTCGGCATCGAGCGTCGCATCCGCGGCCCGCTCCGCCTGGTGCAGCGCCCAGCCCAGGCGCGCCAGGTCGGGCAGACCGGAGGCCTCGCCGGCGCGTTCGGTCAGAAAGCCGGCCAGCGCCTCACCCCATTGGCCGAGATCGCCACTCTCGGGTGGATGGGCGCGCCAGAAGGTCCAGGCCAGCGCGGCGAACTCGCCCTCGCCGAGCGCCTCGTGCAGCCGCCCGAAAGGCACGGCCAGCGCCTGGGCCGACAGCGCCCTCAGATTGTTCCGGTAGGCCGCAAGGCCGCGCTCGGCGCCAGCCAGCGCCTCAGGCGCCTCGCCGCGGCCCAGCAACGCGTTGACGAAGGCCTGCTGGGCGGCCTTCATCGCTGCACCGCCCTCGCCCGCTCCGCCTCGGCCAGCAGCACGGTGAGCTCCGGCACGGCGGTATCCCATTCGATGAGCGTGGGCGTCGGCCCGAAACGGCGGATCGCGTGCTGGTAGACCTGCCAGACCTCGTCGCGAACCAGGCTGCCATGGTCATCGATGACGAGGCCGTCATCGCGCTCGCAATGGCCGGCCAGATGGATCTCGCTGACGCTGCCCGGGCGGATCGCATCCACCCAGCGCATCGCCTCCCGGGCAGCGCCCGCCGCGTCATGGCCGGCGTTGCGGGCGTTGACGAAGAGGTTGTTGACGTCCAGCAGCAGGCCGCAGCCGCTCTCGCGGGTCAGTGCATTGAAGAACTCCGGCTCGGCCAGCGTGTCGCCCGCCCAGCCGACGTAGGCGCTGATGTTCTCCACCAGCATCGGCCGGCCCAGGCGGTCCTGAACCTGGCCGACATGGCGGTTCATCAGCGCGAGGGATTCGTCGGTGAAGGGAATGGGCAGCAGGTCGGCGGCATGCAGGCCCGAGCCGACGCGTGCAAAGCAGGCATGGTCGGACACCCAGCGCGGCTGCATGCGCGCGACGAGGCGGGCCAGCCGGTCGAGATGCGCCTGGTCCAGCCCGGCGGCCGATCCCAACGCGAGGCCGACGCCGTGCAGGCTGAGGTCGTAGGCCTCACGGCCCGCCTCGAGCACCGCGAGCGTGATGCCGCCGTCGGCGAAGAAGTTCTCGGAATGAACCTCGATGAAGCCGAGCGCCGGGCGCTCGGCCAGCAGTTCCTCGTAGTGACGATGGCGCCAGCCGATGCCGATGCAGGGGGCAGGCGCCATCACGCGCATCACTTCTTGGCGGGCGCCTTGGTCATGCCGCCTTCCTTCTCGCACGTGCCTTTGGCGACGTACTTCCATTCGTTGGCGTCCTTGTCGGCCTTGGACTGGCCGGCGCAGGAGTGGCTGCCGTTGGCGGTGGCGCAGTCGTTCTGGCCGGCCTTGGCGATGCCGTAGCACTTTTCCTTGGCGGCATCGGCGGCCTGCGCCTGGGCGACGACGCCCAGCGACAGTGCAGCGGCAAGGGCGGAGGACACGAGGGCTTGGTTCTTCATGGACAGGTCTCCAAAGGGTTGGGTGGGAAGGCGGCCGGATGATGCGGCGGCATCAGCGAAGTCGCAAGACACCGCTGCATCCTTACACTTCGCGCCGTCATGACAGCTCCCACCGCCTCAGCGGACTATTGCCGCCAGATCGAAGCCCTGCGCCCGGTGTTGCTGAAATACGCGCGCCTGCAGTTGCGCAACCCGGCATGGGCGGAGGACGCCGTCTCGGAGACGCTGCTCGCGGCGCTCGAAAAACCGCAGGCGTTTGCCGGCAACAGCCAGCTCAAGACCTGGCTCATCGGCATCCTCAAGCACAAGCTCATCGACCAGATCCGCAGGAACAGCCGCGAGATGTCGACGACGGCCACGAGCGAGGACGGCGAAGACCTCGACGACCTGATGTTCTCCGCCGACGGCCACTGGCGCGAGGCCCAGCACGACTGGGGCAACCCCGAGGACGTGCTGCGACAACTCGACTTCATGAAGGTGCTGGAAGCCTGCGTCGACAAGCTCCCCGGTCAGCAGGGCCGGCTCTTCATGATGCGTGAATGGCTGGAGCTGGAATCGGACGAGATCTGTAAGGAACTCGCGATCACCCCGACCAATCTCTGGGTCATGCTGCACCGGGCCCGGCTCAGGCTGCGGGAGTGCCTGCAGACAGGCTGGTTCGGCACATCCATCGCCGGAGGGGCGACTTGACGAAGCTGATGATCACCTGCCGCGAAGCGACGCACATCACCTTGCAGGCTGAAGACCGCACGTTGCCGCTGGCCGAGCGCCTGTCGCTGCGCCTGCATCACCGCATCTGCGGCAATTGCCGCCGCTTCCAGCGCCAGGTCGAGCTGATGCGGCAGGCCAGCGCGCGGTGGCGCCAGTACAGCGAGGAATAGCCGGCGCGGGCCGCGCCTGGCGGATCAGCTGACGGGCGCGCCTTCGTCACCTGCGGTGGGCAAGTCGCCTTCGACGGTCAACGCCACCGTGACGGCCAGCCGGATCGCATCGACCTGCGCCGAAAGGCTCATGCTGGGCACCGACGGCTGCGACCGGGCGGCCTGCTCGGGCAACGCCGGCAGATGGATGAATCCGCTCCGGGCGGGCTCGCCGGCAAGGCAATGTTGCAACTCGAAGAACACCTGGTTGCAAACGAAGGCGCCTGCGCTGAGCGACAGCCCGGCGGGGTGGCCCGCGGCGCGCAGCGCGTCCCGCATCGCCTTGACGGGCAGGGTCGTGAAGTAGGCAGCGGCCGCGCCGGCACGCACCGGCACATCCTGCGGGCGGTGCCCCAGGTTGTCGGCGATGCGGGCATCGATGAGGTTGAGCGCCACCCGCTCGATGGAGATCTCGCTGCGGCCGCTGGCCTGGCCGAGCGCGATCACGAGCCGGGGTCTCACGGCGGCAAGAGCTTCGGCCAGCGCCAACGGGGCACCGTTGAAACTCGTGGGTAGGCAGCGCGCCTGGATGATGGTGTCGCCGATGCGCTGGCCATGCAGGGCACGCGCCACTTCCCATGACGGGTTGATCGGCTCGCCGCCGAAGGGCTCGAAGCCGGTGAGCAGGATGGTCATGCCCGCATTGTGCGGATTGGCAAGTAACAGAGGCGCTTTTGGCCGCAGCAAGGGCGGCGACCCGCCGCCATAATCGAAAGCCATGACCGACCCGTCCGAGCCACTGCCCTGGCCCCAGGGAGACGCCGAGGCCACCGCAGGCCAGCCGTCGGACTTCCTCTGGCCCACGCCGCCCTACGCGGCCTACCCGCAGCCCCAGGTGCAGCAAGGCTCGGAGGCCTGCGAGATCCTCGGCCTGAACAACAGCCGCAGCAACGGCCAGATGCTGGAGCTGGATGCGAGCGACCGTACCGTTCGCATCACGGTACCGCCGGCCCGCACCAGCATGCCGCTGAAGTTCAGCCAGTTCCGCGCCGTCAAGCTGATGCGCGCCATCGCCGTGCCGCCGCGCGATACCGATGACCTGGAGGCGCCGCTCAACCTCGACCAGCGCCCGCGCAGCAACTTCCGCCTCGTCTTCCAGGGCGGCGACGAGCTCAAGGGCATCACCATCGGGCATCAGCACGACAAGCTCGGCCTGTTCCTGTTCCCGCCGCTGTCCGACAACGACGACTCGGTGCGCCGCGTCTTCGTGCCGCGCGAGGTGCTGGCGCATTTCGAGATCGGCGAGCGCATCGGCGACCTGCTGCTGAAGGACCAGCTCGTCACGCAGGAGCAGCTGGCTGCCGCCGCCATCGAGCAGACCGGGCTGCGGCAGAAGCGCGTCGGCGACATCCTCGTCGAGCAGCAGATCGTCACCGCCGAGCAGCTGCTGCAGGCCATCGACCAGCAGGCCCGCATGCCGATGGTGCGCATCGGCGAGGCCCTGCTGGCGCTGGACCTCGTCACACCCGACCAGCTCGAGGTGGCACTCGTGCAGCAGCGCGACGACCGCTCCGTGCCGCTCGGCGAGCTGCTGGTGCGCAAGGGCGTGATCAGCCGCGCACAGCTGCAGTCGGCGCTGGCGCGCAAGATGGGCTACCCGGTCGTCGACGTGGAGCACTTCGCCATCGAACCCGATGCAGTGCGCAAGATTCCCTACGCCGTTGCCAGGCGGCTGGAGGTCTTGCCGCTGGTGCTGCGCGACGGCCGCCTCATCGTCGCGATGGAAGACCCGACGCGGCGCGACGCGCTCGACGAGGTGGAGTTCATCACCCAGCTCAAGGTCGTGCCGACGCTGACGAAACTCGGCACGCTGCAGTTCGCCATCCCGACGACCTTCAACCGCTTCGGCGCCGACGCGCTGCCACGCAACAGCGACGCCCTGCCCGACTTCCAGCCCGACTTCTCGCTCGACAGCTCCAACAAGCTCATCGAAAGCCTGGAGCGCGACAGCAGCGAGCGCTCGGCGCGCGAGGACGAGTCGCCCATCGAGCAGAGCGACAACTCGCTGGTGCGCCTCATCAACACGATGATCATCGAGGCGAGCAACCAGGGCGTGTCCGACATCCACATCGAGACCTATCCCGGCCGCGAGAAACTCAAGATCCGCTTCCGCCGCGACGGCGTGCTGCAGCCCTACCTGGAGCTGCCACCCACCTACCGTAACGCGATGATCGCGCGCATCAAGATCATGTGCGACCTCGACATCTCTGAGCGCCGCAAGCCGCAGGACGGCAAGATCAACTTCGCCCGCTTCTCGTCGCAGCACCGGCTGGAACTGCGTGTCGCCACCATCCCGACCAACAACGGGCTGGAAGACGTCGTCATGCGCATCCTGGCCAGCAGCCGGCCGATCCCGCTGGACCGCATCGGCCTTGCGCCGGCCAATCTTGCTGCGCTCAAGACGGCCGTCGCCCGGCCCTATGGCATGGTGCTGTGCGTCGGCCCGACCGGTTCCGGCAAGACCACGACGCTGCATTCCGCGCTCAGCCACATCAACACGGCCGATCGCAAGATCTGGACGGCCGAGGACCCGATCGAAATCACCCAGGCGGGCCTGCGCCAGGTGCAGGTCAACCCGAAGATCGACTGGACCTTCGCCAAGGCGCTGCGCGCCTTCCTGCGGGCGGACCCGGACGTCATCATGGTGGGCGAAATCCGCGACCAGGAGACGGCCGAGATCGCCATCGAGGCATCGCTGACCGGCCATCTCGTGCTGTCCACGCTGCACACCAACAGCGCCGCCGAGACGATCACGCGGCTGCTCGACATGGGCATGGACCCCTTCAACTTCGCGGACTCGCTGCTCGCCGTGCTGGCCCAGCGGCTGGTGCGGCGCTGCTGCACCGCATGCCAGACGAGCGAGCCCCTCGGCGAGGCGGAGCTCGGCGAGTTGCTGGACGACTATCTGCACGCATTCGACGCGCAGGCCCGGCCGTCGCGCAGCGCGCTCGCGGCCGATTGGGCGAGGCAGCACGGCAAGGACGGCCGGCTGATGAAATTCCACAGTCCCGGCTGCCCGGCCTGTGGCGGCAGCGGCTACAAGGGCCGCACGGGCCTGCATGAGCTGCTGACCGTATCGCGCGACATCCGCCGCATGGTCCAGACCGGCGCACGCGCCGAGGAGCTGTTCAACGCCGGCCTGGCCGAGGGCATGCGTTCGCTGCGCCAGGACGGCATCGTCAAGGTGCTGCAGGGCCTGACCACCATTGCCGAGGTCCACGCGACCAGCAACGCATGACCGACGAAACCGCTGCCGCGCCCCGCCCCAAGCTGCGCCTGGGCGACGTGCTCGTCGAGCAGCAGCTGATCTCCGCCGAGCAGCTCGGCCAGGCGCTGGAGTTGCAGCGCGCCACCGGCAAGAAGCTCGGTCGCCTCCTCATCGAGGCCAACCTCATCACGGAGGAAGCGCTGGCCCATGTGCTGGCGCGCCAGCTGCGCGCACCCTTCGTCAACCTCAAGACCTTTCCGCTCAGGACCGATCTCGTGCGCCTGCTGCCCGAGACGCCCGCACGGCGCTACCGGGCGCTGGTGCTCGAGGAGCGCGGCGACACGCTGCTTGTGGCCATGGCCGACCCGCTCGACCTGTTCGGTTTCGATGAGCTGTCCAGGATCCTGAAGCGCCGCCTCGCCATGGCGGTCGTGGCCGACAGCCAGCTTGCCGCGGTCTACGACAAGCACTACCGCCGCAGCGACGAGATTTCCGGCCTGGCCAAGGCGCTGGAACGGGACATCGGCGATGCGGTGGACTTCGGCACGCTGCAGGCCAGCGTCGGCCAGGAGGGCGCCCCGGTCGTGCGGCTGCTGCAGTCGGTTTTCGAGGACGCGACGCGCGCCGGTGCGTCCGACGTCCACATCGAGCCGCAGGAAGGCGAGCTGCTGATCCGCAACCGCGTCGACGGCATCCTGCAGACGCTGACGCAGGCCGACAAGCGCATCGCGCCGGCCCTCGCGCAGCGGCTCAAGTTGATGGCCGGCCTCGACATCTCGGAGAAGCGCCTGCCGCAGGACGGCCGCTTCACGCTGCGCCTGAGCGACCGAACGCTGGACGTGCGCCTGTCCACCATGCCGAGCCAGTATGGCGAATCGGTCGTCATGCGGCTGCTCGGCCAGGGCTCGGCGCTGCGCCGGCTCGTCGACATCGGCATGCCGGACGACATGCTCAAGCGCTTTCGCGAGCTGCTGGGGCGGGACTCGGGAATGATCCTCGTCACCGGCCCCACGGGCTCGGGCAAGACCTCGACGCTGTACGCGGCGCTCGCCGAGATCGACGCCGAGCAGCACAAGATCATCACCGTGGAAGACCCGGTCGAATACCGCCTGCCGGGGCTGACGCAGGTGCAGGTCAACGACAGGATCGAGCTGGATTTCGCCCGCGTGCTGCGCGCGGCGCTGCGGCAGGACCCGGACGTCATCCTCGTCGGCGAGATGCGTGATGCCGAGACCGCCGAGATCGGCCTGCGCGCCGCGATCACCGGCCACCTGCTGCTGAGCACGCTGCACACCAAGGACACCGTGTCCACGCCCTTCCGGCTGCTGGACATGGGCGCCCCGCCCTTCATGGTGGCGACGTCGCTGCAGGCCGTGCTGGCGCAGCGGCTGCTGCGCGGCGTCTGCAGGCACTGCGCCGAACCGCACCGGCCCACGCCCCAGGAGCAGGCCTGGGTCGAGCGCGTGATGGCGCTCAGCGGCGAGACGGCGCCGGTCAGCAGCCTGAAGGGCCGGGGTTGCGCGGAATGCCATGGCACCGGCACGCAGGGCCGGCGCGGCATCTACGAGATGCTGGAGCTGGACGCCGAGATGGCGCTGGCCATCCAGCGCAGCGACGCCGGCGGTTTCCTGACCGCGGCGCGCAGGTCGCTCAAGGGCAGGACGCTCGCCGACCGCAGCCTGGCGCTGGTGCGCGAGGGCAAGACCTCCCTCGCCGAAGCCGTGCGCATCAGCGTTGACTCGGAATGAGCAACTTCGCGTTTCGGGGCCGCAACGGCAGGGGTGAGCTCGTCGAGGGCATCGTCGATGCGCCAACCAGCGATGCCGTCGCGACGCAGCTGATGGCCAGCGGCGTCGTCCCGGTCAGCATCGAACCGACCCAGGAGGCCATCGGCGCGGCCGGCGATGGCAACTGGCTGCAGGCCCTGCTGGCGCGGCCCGTCACGCAGGAGGACGCGCTGGTCTTGACGCGCCAGTTCTACACGCTGCAGAAGGCCGGCGTGCCCATCCTGCGCTCGCTCGCCGGCCTGGAGGCCTCCACGACCCATCCCGGTGTCGTCAGCCTGCTGCAGGACGTTCGCGCCAGCCTCGACCAGGGCCGCGAGTTGGCCACGGCCTTCGCGCGTCACCCGGCCGTCTTCAGCGCCTTCTACATCGCCATGACGCGCGTCGGCGAGCTGACCGGCAGGCTGACCGAGGTCTTCAAGCGCCTGGCCGAACACCTGGAGTTCGAGCTCGACATCCGGGCGCGCATCAAGCAGGCGCTGAGGTATCCAGTCATGGTGCTGATCGCGATGGCCCTTGCACTGGTCGTCATCAACCTGTTCGTTTTACCGAAGTTCGCCGACGTCTTCGCGCACTTCAAGACCGAGCTGCCGCTGATGACCCGCATCCTGCTGGGCTTCTCGTTCTGGACGCTGAAGTGGTGGCCCATGGTGCTGGCCGCCGGCATCGGCCTGATGCTGGCCTGGCGCAACTGGACCGCCACCACGAGCGGCCGCTACACCTGGGACCGCCTCAAGCTGCGCCTGCCCATCGCCGGCGACATCGTGCTCAAGGCCACGCTCGCCCGCTTCGCCCGCAGCTTCGCCTTGGCCAACAGCTCGGGCGTGCCCATCAGCCAGGCCATGACGGTCGTGGCCCAGACCGTGGACAACGCCTACATCGGCGCCCGCATCGAGCAGATGCGCGACGGCGTGGAGCGCGGCGAAAGCATCTCGCGCTGCGCCACGGCCACCGGTGTCTTCACGCCCATCGTGCTGCAGATGATCGCGGTGGGCGAGGAGACCGGCGAGCTCGACACGCTGATGACCGAGATCGCCCAGATGTACGAGCGCGAGACGGACTACGCGATCAAGGGCCTCTCATCCGCCATCGAGCCCATCCTGCTGGCCGTCATCGGCGCGCTGGTGCTGGTGCTGGCGCTGGGCGTGTTCCTGCCGCTGTGGAACCTGGGCCAGGCGGCCATGGGGCGCTGAAGCCGGCCAATTGCAACAGCCGTGAAGGTTGCAACGGATCGCCCGCGCGATTCGCCGGGCCCGCATGAGGCCGTGCGCTATTCACTGTGCGGTCTGCGAGCGCTGTCCGATAGTGCAGTCACTCCCGGACGACACCGCCGCTGCACGGCAAGGACCCCCCATGAACAAGTCTCAACAATCTGGCTTCACCCTCATCGAACTGGTGATGGTCATCGTCATCCTTGGCGTGCTGGCCGCGGTCGCGCTGCCCAAGTTCGTCACCGTCGACACGGAAGCGAAGGCCGCCGCCCTCAATGGCGTCGCTGGTGGCCTCAGTTCGGCCTCGGCCATCAACTACGCCAGCCGCAAGGCCAACTCCACGAAGGGTAACGCGGTGGCGAACTGCACCGACGTGGCCACCTCGCTGCAGGGCGGCCTGCCCAGCGGCTACACCATCACCACCCTCGCGGTCGGTGTCGACGTCACCCTGGCCTGCACGCTGACGCAAACCAATGGCGGCGCGACGACGACGTTCACCGCCACCGGCATCTTGTGACCCCATGACGCCCGCCCCGCGCTCCGACGCGGGCTTCACGCTGATCGAGCTCATCCTCGTCATCGTCATCACGGCCGCCCTGGCCGTGTTCGCCCTTCCCAAGGTGGTGGACACGACGCTCTGGCGGCTGCGTTCATTCGGCGACGACCTGATGGCACGCCACCAGGCCATGCTCCGGCTGGCCCTGCAGCAGCGCCGCCCGATCGTCGCGACGATCACAGGCACCGGCGTGAGCTGGGCCTACGCCAGCGGCGCCACGCTAGGCAGCCTGCCCTGCCCTGCCACGGAGTCGCCCTGCATCGCCGAAGGCGGCAGCCGCAGCGTCACCTTCAACAGCGGCAACGGTGGCGCCGTGAACACGAGCACTGCCGCCAACCTGACCGTCACGGTGGCCTACGGTGGCTACAGCCAGGCCTACGCCATCCAGACGGACACGGGCCTGATCCACCCCCTTCCTTGACGCTTGGGGCCTGACGGCCCTGGGCTAGCATGAACCGCATGCACCTCCCCCGCCGGGCCCATGGCCTCACGCTGATCGAGCTGCTGATGTTCATCGTCGTCGTCGGCATTGCGCTGGCCGCGATGCTGCGCGTCTTCGTCGCCGCCACGGCGGCCAGCGCCGACCCGATGATCGTGCGCCAGCAGTTCGCCATCGCCGAGTCGCTGCTGCGCGAGGTGCAGCTGATGCCGATCACCTGGTGCGACCCGGACGACGCCAATGTCGAGACTGCGACGGCCGCGGTCGTCTCGGCCACCGGCTGCGCCGCCACGGTCGAGGCGGTCGGCCCCGAGAGCGGCGAGACGCGCTACGGCCCGACCAACTACTTCGACAACGTCAACGACTACGCCGGCTTCTCGATGAGCGGCATCCGCGACCTCGCCAACAGCGCGGTCAGCGGCCTGTCCGGCTACTCGGCCAGCGTGGCCGTGGCCCCCGCGACGCTGGACACGCTGACCGCCGGCAGCGGCGACGCGCTGAAGATCACCGTCACCGTGCTGAGCCCCAACGGCAAGGCCGCCGATGCCATCGTGCTGCAAGGCTGGCGAACCCGCTATGCACCCAATTCACCGTACTGACCGCCGCATGGGCCGCCGTACCGATGGGGGGTTCACGCTGATCGAGGCGGTCATGGTGATCGCCATCACGGGGATCGTCGTCGCCATGGTGGCGATCTTCATCGTGCCCTCCATCACCGCCTACTTCGCCAGCGCCACACGCGCCCAGCTCGGCGACGAGGCCGACACGGCGCTGCGCCGCATCGGCCGCGACCTCGCCGCAGCGCTGCCCAACAGTGCCCGCATCACCGGCAGCAGCCTGGAGCTGATTCCTGTCAGTGGCGCGGCGCGTTATGCCGTCGGCACGGAGGCCGGCGACCCGCTGCTCTTCGGTACGGCAGACACCAGCTTCGCGGTCGTCGGACCGGCACTGCGCCTGTCCAGCGCCAGCCAGCGCCTGGCCTGGTACAACCTCGGCCCTGGCGTACCGGATGCCGACGCCTACACGCAGGCCAATGTGCGCGTGTCGTCCACAGCGGCGGGCAATGCCGGCAGCGTCACCATCACCGGCGCGGCCTTGCCCAGTTCGCTGCAGGCGCCGCCCTACCGGGTCTATGCCAT
Source organism: Rubrivivax sp. (assembly GCA_004211235.1). The sequence goes on along the minus strand of SEEY01000013.1, from coordinate 1,225 downwards.
CGAGCAGCCCGTCACCTACCGTTGCGACACGGCCGCCGAGACGCTGACGCGCTACAGCGGCTACGGCTTCGTGAGCACTCAGCCCAATCCGCCGTTGGGCGGCACGGCTGCGGTGCTGGCCCGCCACGTGAAGGGCTGCTCGTTCACCTACGACGTACCCGCCGTCACCGCGCGGTACGCCGTGGTGACGCTGAGCCTCCAGCTCGGCGCACAGAACGAGACGGTCACGCTGTATCAGAGCGTCCACGTGGACAACCTGCCATGAACCCGTCGCGCGCATCCGGGGGGTTCACGATGATGTCCATGCTGTTCATCCTGGTGGCCCTTGCCGCCCTGGGCGCGGCCCTGGCGTCGTTGAGCCAGCGCCAGCAGATGGGCTCGGCAGGCGAGCTCGCCGCGGCCAAGGCCTACCAGGCGGCATTTGCCGGCCTCGAGGTCGCCAGCCAGCAGATCCTGCGTGCGTCCGGCCAGCCGGCCTGCCCGTTCACGACGCGCAGCTTCGCGGCGCCCGACCTGCTTTCCGACTTCACCGTGACCGTCGCCTGCACGCGAACACCCGGCACCGGCACCGTCACCGACGACGGCCAGGCGATGGCCTTCTATACCCTCGTGTCCACCGCATGCAACATCGCCGCCGGCGGCGCCTGCCCGAACGCGGCGACCACGGAGCCGACCTATGCCGAGCGGCAACTCAGCCGGAGCGTGAGCAAATGAGCCGCCTGTCGACCCATTGGCTGAGCCGACTGATCGCTGCGGCCGCACTGAGCCTGCCGGTCCTTGCTCAGGCGGCGGCCTACACCTTCCCGACGACCATGCCGGCCGGCTGCAGCGGCAGCGGCGGCAGCTACACCTGCACCGCTCTCACGCTCGGCTATGGCGACACCGTCGCCATAGCCGGCACCAAGCCCGCCACCCTCACCATCAACGGCAACTTCGACGCCAGCAATGCGCTGATCAACCAGGCGGGCGTGACGGCGGACCTCAACATCGTCGTCAACGGCACGCTAACCTTCGGCTACCAGGCCAAGATCAAGGGCAACGTCACCGCGACGGCCGTCAACGACGCGGGCGGCGGCGGGGTCGTCCTCACCGGCAACCTGACGGCCACGGGCGGCAACGTCTCCCTGGGCTACCAGACGGCCGTCAGCGGCAACCTGTCGACGAGCGGATCGGGCACCTTGCTGACGGCCGTCTGGTAGCCCAGGGAGACGTTGCCGCCCGTGGC
>SEEY01000422.1 GCA_004211235.1 Rubrivivax sp. | reverse complement strand
CCGCCGAACCCGCCGCCGCCGCCGAAGATGACCGGCGGGATCAGCATGCCGCCGCCGCGCCGACCGCCCACCGCGCGGCGTGCCGAGCCGATGCCGAACAGGCCCACCAGCACCAGCGCTGCGACGGCGGCGATACCCGCCATGACAAGGCCGCCGCCGAAGGCCCAGCCCGCCGCGCCGGCCGCCCCGGCCGTCGCCACGCTGCCGAGCTTGCGGCCGAGCATGCCGGTCAGCAGCGTGCCGACCAGGGGCACGCCGATGAAGAACAGCAGGCCGAGATCCTGGAAGCCGAAGCCCTCGCCGCCGCCCTGGCGTGCCGGGCTGGAGGCTGGCCCCGGCAGGTCTTCACCGGCGATGCGCGCCTGCAGTTTCCGGAGGGCCGCCTGCAGTCCGCCGGCGTAGTCACCCGCCTGGAAGGCCGGTTTCATCGCCGTGTCGATGATCTGCCGCGCGGCCAGGTCAGGAATGGCGCCTTCGAGTGCCTTGGCGACCTCGATGCGCATCTTCCGGTCGTCCTTGGCGACGACGATCAACAGCCCGTCGCCAACATCACGGCGGCCGATCTTCCAGGTGTCCGCGACGCGCTGCGCGAAGGTGGTGATGTCCTCCGGCGCCGTGGTCGGCACGATCAGCACCGCGATCTGCGGGCCGGCGGCGCGTTCGTACTCGGCCAGGCTTTCTTCCAGCGCCTGGCGTTGCGTCGGATCGAGCGTGGCGGTCTGGTCGATGACGCGGGCGGTCAGCGCGGGCACGGGCTGCACGTCCTGCGCGTGGACGAAGCCCGCGGCCAGCAAAAACACCGCCGCGGTCAGCCAGCGCATCGCCGCGCTCACTTCGACGCGGCGGGCGCTGCCGGCCGGGTCGTGCCGAAGTCCACCGTCGGAGCGGTCGTGATGGCCGCCTCGTTCTGCACGGTGAAGTTGGCCTTGGGCTTGTAGCCGAACAGCATCGCCGTCAGGTTGTTTGGAAAGCTGCGCGCATGGACGTTGTACGCGGCCACCTGCTGGATGTAGCGGTTGCGCGCGACGGTGATGCGGTTCTCCGTGCCCTCCAGCTGCACGCGCAGATCCTGGAAGCCCTGGTTGGCCTTCAGGTTCGGATAGTTCTCGGTCACGACAAGCAGGCGGGACAAGGCGCTGCTCAGTTCGCCCTGGGCAGCCTGGAACTTCTTCAGCGCCTCGGCGTCGTTCACGAGTTCCGGCGTGGCCTGCACGCTGGTGGCGCGGGCGCGCGCCTCGACGACGCGGGTCAGCGTCTCCTGCTCGAAGTTGGCCTCGCCCTTCACCGTGTTGACGATGTTGGGGATCAGGTCGGCCCGGCGCTGGTACTGGCTGAGCACCTCGCTCCAGCTGGCGGCCACCTGCTCGTCGAGCGACTGGAACTGGTTGTAGCCGCAGCCCGAGAGGCTGGCCGCTGCGGTGACGACGACGAGGGTGCGGATCATGGAAGGCTCTCGGTAAGGGGTTGACCGAGCGCATGGCAAACGACGCTCCCGCGGACGCCAGCGCTGCACGATGGCAGCGCAGATAATTTGCGCCATGTTCGCCCCCCTGCAAAACGACACCTTCCTGCGCGCCTGCCTGCGCCAGCCCGTGGACCACACGCCCGTCTGGCTGATGCGCCAGGCCGGCCGCTACCTGCCGGAGTACCGCGCCACGCGCGACAAGGCCGGCAGCTTCATGGGCCTGGCGACCAACACCGACTACGCAACCGAGGTGACGCTGCAGCCGCTGGAGCGCTTTCCGCTCGACGCAGCCATCCTGTTCAGCGACATCCTGACGGTGCCGGATGCGATGGGCCTGGGCCTGTCGTTCCAGCAGGGCGAGGGCCCGAAGTTCGCGAAGGTGGTGCGCGACGAGGGCGCCGTCGAGGCGCTCGCCGTGCCCGACATGGACAAGCTGCGCTACGTCTTCGATGCCGTCACGTCGATCCGCCGCGCACTGAACGGCCGCGTGCCGCTGATCGGCTTCTCCGGCAGCCCGTGGACCCTGGCCTGCTACATGGTCGAGGGTGGCGGCTCCGACGACTACCGGCTCGTCAAGAGCCTGATGTATTCGCGGCCGGACCTCATGCACCGCATCCTGGCGATCAACGCCCAGTCGGTCGCGGCCTATCTCAATGCGCAGATCGAGGCCGGCGCGCAGGCGGTCATGCTGTTCGACTCCTGGGGCGGCGTGCTCGCAGACGGCGCCTTCCAGCAGTTCAGCCTGGCCTACTCGCGCCAGGTGCTGAGCCTGGTGAAGACCGAGCACGACGGCGTGCGCATTCCGCGCATCCTCTTCACCAAAGGCGGCGGCCTGTGGCTGGACGAGATCGCCGATGCCGGCGCGGACGTCGTGGGTCTGGACTGGACGATGAACCTGGGCACCGCCCGCGCCCGCGTCGGCAACCGTGTCGCACTGCAGGGCAACCTCGATCCCAACGTGCTGTTCGCGCCGGCCGACGCCGTGCGTGCCCAGGCGCGTGCCGTGCTGGACAGCTTCGGGCCCGCGACACCGGGATCGGGCCACATCTTCAACCTCGGCCACGGCATCAGCCAGTTCACGCCGCCGGACAGCGTCACGGCGCTTGTTGACGAAGTTCACAGCTACTCGCGCCGCCTGCACGCCGCGCCTTGACGGTTCGTCAAAACTGCACTTGCCTGGCGACTTATCCCCAAAAAAAGGGATGCGGCGCGCGGCGTTGAAGTTTGGTGCGACGCAAATTAGCGTTTTCCCTTGACGCTCCTAAGTGATTGATTTTCAAGGTGTGCCCCTAAAAGATGCGTCGAGCCGGTTCGGGGCGACCTGCCCGCCGCCAGGGCGCTATGGATACGCCGGGCGCGATTTGCTCACAAACTTATCCACAGAAATTGTGGGCAACCCGAGAAGCCTTTCAAATCATGAACTTGGGTCAGCTTCCTGAGCCGTTGCTTCATGAAACGCGTGGAGCAGACTGTGGAGTCGCCTGTGGCTGAGGACGTCGCACGGTCCGTCGTGCGCGTGGCCGTCGATGCGCCTCAGCACAGCGGCCTCACCGGCCCGCTTGACTACGCGAGTGAGCAGGTGCTCGCGTCGGGCACGCTGGTGCGCGTGCCGCTCGGCAAGCGGGAATTGCTCGGCATCGTGTGGCCCGGTGATGCGCCGCAGCCCGAGGTCGACCTGCGACCCGTGGCGGCGGTGTTCCATGCCTTGCCGCCGTTGGCCGCCGACTGGTGCCGTTTGCTCGATTTCGCGGCCGGCTATTACCAGCGCAGCGTGGGTGAACTGGCCAGTGCCGTGCTGCCGCCGCAGTTGCGCGAGCTGTCGCCCGACCAGCTCGCGGCCCGCCTGCGCAAGCTCGACAGGAAGGCGGCCCAGCCAGCCGCCGCGGCACCGGTGAAGCCGGCACTCGCGCCTGAACAGGCGCAAGCCGTGGCCCGCCTCGAGGCGCAGATGAACGAGGCGGCGCCCAAGCCGACGCTGCTTTTCGGCGTGACGGGCAGCGGCAAGACGGAGGTCTACCTGCGCGCCGCCGAAGCCGCCCTCGCCGCCGGCCGGCAGGTGCTGGTGCTGGTGCCGGAGATCAACCTGACGCCCCAGCTGGAAGCGCGCTTCACCGAGCGCTTCGCGGCATTGCTGCCGCAGCCGCTGGCCATCGTCTCCCTGCACAGCGCGCTGACACCGGCCCAGCGAACGCAGAACTGGCTGGCTGCCCACCTCGGCCGCGCCCGGCTGGTGCTGGGCACGCGGCTGGCCGTGTTCGCGTCGCTGCCAGACCTGGGGCTGGTCGTCGTCGATGAGGAGCATGACCCTTCCTACAAGCAGCAGGACGGCGCCCGCTACTCGGCGCGCGACCTGGCCGTCTGGCGGGCGCACGACTTGAAGATCCCTGTCGTGCTGGGCTCGGCCACGCCGTCGCTGGAGAGCTGGCAGCACGCTGAGAGTGGGCGTTATGAGCGGCTGACGCTGGCAGCGCGCATCGGCGGCGGCGCGCTGCCGCGCGTTCGTCTTTTCGACATGAAGTCGCTGCCGACGACGGCCGGCGTGACGACGGCGCTGACGGCGCCGCTGCTGGCCGAGCTGAAGGCCAGGCTCGCGCGGGGCGAGCAGAGCCTGGTCTTCCTGAACCGCCGTGGCTACGCGCCGGTGCTGCATTGCGGCGAATGCCAGTGGAAGAGCGACTGCCCGCATTGCAGCGCCTGGCGGGTCTTCCACAAGCGCGACCGCACGCTGCGCTGCCACCACTGCGGCTTCACCGAGCGCGTGCCGAGCGCCTGCCCCAACTGCGGCAACCACGA
>SEEY01000421.1 GCA_004211235.1 Rubrivivax sp. | reverse complement strand
CGGCAGCGTCGACCTGGGGCACCGTCTGCATGTTGACGAGCAGCGGCGAGATCGTCGTCGAGCTCTACGACACCTACTCGCCGCAGACGGTCGCCAACTTCTACAAGTACGTCGCCGCCGGCTTCTACACGAAGACGCTGATCCACCGCGTCGACCGCGACTTCGTCGTCCAGGGTGGCGGCTACACCAGCGGCATGGTGGCCAAGACGCCGCTGTATGCGCCGATCAAGCTGGAAAGCAACAACGGCCTGTCCAACCTGCGCGGCACCCTCGCCATGGCCCGCCGCAGCGATGCGGACTCGGCCACCAGCCAGTTCTTCTTCAACGTGGTGGACAACACCAGCCTGGACTACAAGAGCGCCACCGATCCCGGCTACGCCGTCTTCGGCCGCATCATCTCGGGCCTCGCCACGCTGGACGCGATCAACGTCGTGCCGACCTACACCTACAGCCAGACGGACATCCAGCCGCGCACCGAGGTGCTGGTGTACTGGGCGCAGCGGCTCAAGTGAAGGGGTTCAGCAACATCAGCCCGCAACCCTCGAAGTCTTCGACGTTGCGTGTGACGAGGCTGGCGCGCTGGGCCAGCGCGATGGCGGCAATCTGCGCATCGAACTGCGAGATGGGCCGCCCGGCCTGCCGCCGGCCCGACACCACGCCGGCATAGACGCGCGCCGCGTCGCTGTCGAAAGCCAGGATGCGGCGCGCAAAGTCCTCGTCGAACATCGCGTGCAACTGTTCTTCCAGCTGAGCGCGGCGGCGGCCGGCCGGCAACAGCGCAGCGCCGAACAGCATCTCGGCCTGCGTGACGGCACTGACAAACAGGGCGTCCGCGTGCTGGGCGGCGAACCATGCGACGACGCCTGCGTCGGGGCTGGCTCGCAGCAGTTCGGACAGCACATTGGTGTCGAGCAACAGCTTCATGGACGGCGCCTGTGCGTGGCCTTGGTCGCCACCGAATCCAGTTCGGGCGGCTGCCTGACCGCCTCGCGCGGCACCAGCGGCAGGTCGACGCCGCCCAGTGGCGAGAAGCGCGCGCGGATGCGCTGACCCAGATCGACGATCGGCGCCGGCTTGTCTGCCAGCGCGTCGCGCAGGATCTGCCGGGCCTCCTCCTCCATGGAGCGGTTGCGATGGGCCGCGCGGATGCGCAGCCGCTGCTTGAGTGCCTCATCCAGATCCCGGATCGTCAAACTGGCCATGAACGCCTCCATTTGCAATCAATGATGGCATTGTAGGCAATGCAGGCTCCCTCCATCGATCGGTGCGAATCGCCGTTTATCCATACTCCCTGCCGTTCGTCATCCGGCCGGCGGCGTGTCGCCGAGGCCGCGTCAACATGCGCTCCATCGCAACCTCGATGGAGACAGAGATGAGCATGTTTTGCAAGCCTTCCTGGATGGGCCTGTTCGCCGCGGCCGTCGGCATCGCGACGGCGCTCTACGTCAGCAACAGCCAGGCGGCGTCGGTCGAGTTTCGCGACCTGAAGGTCGAGGTCGTCGGCCAGGGCCGGCCGGTGCTGATGATTCCGGGCCTGAACAGCGCCGGCAGCACCTGGACCGAGACCTGCGCCGCGCTGCAGCCCGGCGTGCAGTGCCACATCGTGCAGCTGCCCGGCTTTGCCGGCGCACCGGCGGTGGCGGCCGAGAACTTCCAGCACGGCATGCGTGACCGCCTGCTCGCCTATGTCGACGACCGCAAGCTGGACAAGCCGGTCGTCATCGGCCACAGCCTGGGCGGCACGCTGGCGCTGCAGATGGCGGCCGAGAAGCCCGGACGCCTGGACCGCCTCGTCATCGTCGACAGCCTGCCCTTCCTCGCCGGCATGCGCGGCATGACGGCCGAGCAGGCCAAGGGCATGGCCGCCGGCATGCGCCAGCAGATGCTGGGCGCGACCAAGGAGCAATGGGAAGCCGGCACGCGCCAGGGCGCGGGCGGCATGAGCCGCACGCCGGCCAACGCGGAGCGCGTCGTCGCCTGGGGCCTCGTCAGTGACCGGGCCACCACCGCCCAGGCCATGTCCGAGCTGTGGGGCGAGGACCTGCGGCCCCTGCTGCCGCGCATCACGGTGCCGACGCTCGTGCTCGGCTCCTGGGCCGCCTACGCGCCGATGGGCGCCACGCTGGAAAGCACCAAGGGCATCTTCGAGTCGCAGTACGCCGACCTCAAGGGCGTGCGCATCGCCATGAGCCAGAGCGGCTATCACTTCCTCATGTGGGACGATGCCGACTGGCTCGTGGGCGAGGTCAAGACCTTCCTCGCCGCCAAGTAGACCAACACGCCGGAGGGGGCATGAACACGCAAAGGCGCAGTGCCATCCAGGCGCTGCTGTGGAGCGGCTACGTCGGCCTGTCGCTGGCGATGATGGCCAGCTTCGGCCCGGTCACCGGCTCCATGGTGTTCACGATGGCCTTTGTCGGTGCCGGGCTCTGGGCCGTGAGCGAAACCCTGCGGACGCTGGCCCTGCGCCGCGCCTGGCTGGACCGGCCGCCCCGCGCGCTGCTGCTGCGCCTGCTGCTGGTGCCGCCGCTGTTCGCGCTCGCGCTGCAGGTACTGATCTTTGCCGTCAACCGGGCCGGCGTCCTGCTCGGCGTGCTGGCCTTCCCGCCCGGCATGCCGCACGGCTGGCTGGTGATGCTGAGCTACGCGGTCAACACCACCATCCTGCTGTGGCTGTGGCTGGCAGTCTGGGTGGGGGTGCAGATGATCACCCGCTGGCGCCTGGGCGAGATCGCCAAATGGAAGGCCGAGACCGCCGCGCGCGAGCTGGAGCTGCAGGTGCTGCGCGCCCAGATCAATCCGCACTTCCTGTTCAACGCGCTGAACAACCTGCGCGCCCTCATCAACGAAGACCCGGCTCGCGCGCGCGAGATGCTGAGCCGGCTGTCCAACACGCTGCGCCACACGCTGCAACACAGCGCCAAGGAGCGCGTGCCGCTGGCCGATGAGCTGGCCGTCGTGCGCGACTACGTGGCGCTGGAGCAGCTGCACCATGAGGAGAGGCTGCGCGTGGACTGGCAGGTCGACCCGGCCACGGCCGGCGCCAGCGTTCCGCCGATGCTGCTGCAGCTGCTGGTGGAGAACGCCATCAAGCACGGCATCGCGCGCACGGTGGGCGGCGGCGTCGTCGACATCCGCATCGCCCGCAGCGGCGAGCGGCTGCAGATCGCCGTCGACAACCCCGGCCAGTGGAAGCTCGTGCCCGACGCACCCAACAGCACGGGCCTCGGCCTCGTGCACCTGCGCGAGCGGCTGGCGCGCGCGGGCGGCGCCGGAGCCGACTGCCGCATCGCCGCCGCCGATGGCCGCGTCAACGTCACCGTGGAGCTGGCTGCATGAGAATTTTCATTGTCGAGGACTCGCGCCTGGCGCGCCAGGAACTGCGCACGCTGCTCGCAGCCATCCCCGATGCCGACATCGTCGGCGAGGCGGCCGAGCTGGCGCCCGCGCGCGACGGCATCGAGACGCTGGCTCCTGACCTGTTGCTGCTCGACGTGGAGCTGCCCGGCGCCACCGGCTTCGACCTGCTCGACCAGCTGGAGCACCTGCCGTTGGTCGTCTTCACCACGGCCTACGACCAGCATGCGCTGGCCGCCTTCGAGCGCAATGCGCTGGACTACCTGCTCAAGCCCATCGACGCCGGCCGGCTGGAAGCGGCGCTGGACAAGGCACGCGCACGGCTGCGGCCGGCGACGGCTGCGGCGCCGCAGACAGGCGCGGTGAAGGGCGTGGACGACATGGTCTTCCTGCGCGACGGCGAGCGCTGCTGGTTCGTGCGCCTGGGCGACATCGCCGGCTTCGAGTCCTGCGGCAACTATGCCCAGGCCTGGTTCGACGGCCAGCGCCCGCTGATCAACCGCACGCTCACCAGCCTGGAGGAAAAGCTCGACCCGCAGCTCTTCTTCCGCGCCAGCCGCAGCCACCTGATCAACCTGCGCTGGATCCAGGGCATCGCGCCCTGGAGCAACGACGGCTACCGCGTGACGCTGAAGGACGGCCACCAGGTCGAGGTGTCGCGGCGGCAGGCCAAGCTGCTCCGCGAGAAGCTGGAGCTCTAGTTCATCGACAGGTCAGCCTGCAGCCTGTCACAGGCGTTCTGCAGTCTGTCGCTCTCTCAGGGGCCGCACGCCCAGCCGCAGCGACGATGCACACGCCTCAACACCTGACCCCGAGAACTCGAATGAACCGTCTTGTTTCCGTCGCCGCCGCCGTCGTCGCTGCCACCCTGCTGAGCGCCTGCGTCTTCGCGCCGCCGGCCAG
>SEEY01000420.1 GCA_004211235.1 Rubrivivax sp. | reverse complement strand
GGCAATACCAGCTCGTCGTCACGCGCAACGGGCATCTGGACGAGCTGCTGATCCGCTGCGAGCTGGCGCTGGGCGCTGCCGACGACGGCATCGCACGGCGGCTGTCCGAGCGCATCAAGAACCTGATCGGCGTGACGGCGACGATTGCCGTCGAGCCGAACAATTCCATCGAGCGCACGCTGGTCGGCAAGGCCCGGCGCGTGGTGGACCAACGCAAGAAGCAAGGAGCTTGAGATGTACACGCAAGCGATGGATTTGATGGCTCGCGAGGCCAAGCCGAAGGTCGTGAAGTCTGCGGAAGACCTGCAGCGCGAGGAGGCGTTCGAAGCCCGCATCGACGCTGGCGAATTCATCGAGGCCAAGGACTGGATGCCCGAGCACTACCGCCGGACTCTCGTGCGCCAGATCAGCCAGCACGCGCACAGCGAGATCGTCGGCATGCTGCCCGAAGGCAACTGGATTACCCGCGCGCCGACGCTCAAGCGCAAGGCGATTCTTCTCGCCAAGGTGCAGGACGAGGGCGGCCACGGCCTCTACCTCTACGCCGCCGCCGAGACGCTGGGCACCAGCCGCGACGAGATGACCGAGGCGCTTTTGAGTGGCAAGGCCAAGTACAGCTCCATCTTCAACTACCCGACGCTGACCTGGGCCGACATCGGCGTCATCGGCTGGCTGGTGGACGGCGCGGCCATCATGAACCAGGTGCCGCTGTGCCGCTGCTCGTATGCACCGTATGCGCGGGCCATGATCCGCGTCTGCCGCGAGGAGAGCTTCCATCAGCGCCAGGGCTACGAGAGCCTGCTGACGATGATGACCCACGGCACCGCCGCGCAGAAGGCCATGGTGCAGGACGCGGTGAACCGCTGGTGGTGGCCGTCGCTGATGATGTTCGGCCCGGCAGACAAGGACTCGCCCAACTCCGAGCAGAGCATGCGCTGGGGCATCAAGCGCGTCACCAACGACCAGCTGCGCCAGAAGTTCGTCGACGCCACCATCCCGCAAGCCGAGATCCTCGGCGTGACGGTGCCGGACCCGGCGCTGAAATGGAACGCCGAGCGCGACAGCTACGACTTCGGCGAGATCGACTGGAGCGAGTTCTGGCGCGTGGTGGGCGGCGAAGGCCCCTGCAACCGCGAGCGGCTGGCCGCGAGGAACAAGGCCTGGGACGACGGGGCGTGGGTGCGCGATGCGGCGCTGGCGCACGCGCGCAAACAAGCCATGAAGGCAGAAGCAGCATGAGCAATCCGAAGAACGAATGGCCGCTGTGGGAAGTTTTCGTGCGCAGCAAGGCGGGCCTGGACCACAAGCACTGCGGCAGCCTGCACGCGCCTGATTCGGCAATGGCCATCCAGATGGCACGGGATGTCTATACAAGGCGCCAGGAAGGCACCAGCATCTGGGTCGTACGCTCCGAGCAGATCGTCGCCAGCGACCCGGCCGAGAAGGGCAGCCTGTTCGACCCGGCCGACGACAAGGTCTACCGCCATCCGACGTTCTATGAACTGCCGGACGAACTGAACCACATGTGATGGACGCCAAGCTCACTTACGTCCTGCGCCTGGCGGACACCTGCCTCATCCACAGCCAGCGCCTGTCCGAATGGGCCGGCCATGCGCCGGTGCTGGAGGAGGACCTGGCCCTGGCCAACATCGCCCTGGACCTGCTGGGCCAGGCGCGTGCGCTGCTGACGCACGCCGGCCAGCTCGAAGGCTCCGGTCGTGATGAAGACCAGCTCGCCTTCCTTCGCGAGGAGCGCGACTACCGAAATGTCGTGCTCGTCGAGCTGCCGAACGCTGCTGCCAGCCCGAGCGACGGCAGTGGCGGGCGCGACTTCGCACTGACGACCTTACGCAATGCCGCCGTGGCCTTGTGGCTGGAGCTGCTGTACGACCGCCTGCAGGCAAGCCTCGACGTGGAACTGGCCGGCATCGCCGCCAAGTCGCTGAAGGAGGTGCGCTATCACCGCCAGCACAGCAGCGACTGGGTGGTGCGCCTGGGCGACGGCACGGAGGACTCACAGGCGCGCATGCAGGCTGCGCTGAACGTGCTCTGGCCCTACTTCAACGAGCTGTTCGCCGCCGATGGCGTGGACGGTGTCGGCCCGGCATGGAACCAGCTGGAGCCCGAATGGCGCGCCCGCTGGGCCACGCTGATGCAGGAAGCAACCCTCGCGCTGCCGCGCGACAGCGCCATGCAATCGCGCGGCATCGACGGCATCCACAGCGAACACATGGGCCACCTGCTTGCGACGATGCAGCATCTGCAGCGAAGCTATCCGGGCGGCACCTGGTAATGGACCTTTCTGCAGCCCGCGCCAGGCTCGCCACCGTGCCCGACCCCGAGATTCCGGCGGTCAGCCTGGTGGAGCTGGGCATCGTGCGCGAGCTGCGCGAGACCGCCTCGGGTGTCGAAGTCGTGCTGACGCCGACCTACAGCGGCTGCCCCGCCACCGAGCTGATCGCCGACGACGTGCGCGCCGCGCTGGCCGCGTTCGGCGACGTGACCATCACGATGCAGCGAGCGCCCGCCTGGAGCACCGACTGGATCACGCTCGAGGGCCGCGAGAAGCTGCAACGCTACGGCATCGTGCCGCCGCAGTGCAGCGGCGAGCAGGCCATCCGCATCGTGCCGCGGCTGCGCTGCCCGCGTTGCGACAGTGGCCGCACGGAGCAGTTGTCACGCTTCGGATCGACGGCCTGCAAGTCGACCTGGCGCTGCATCGAATGCCTTGAACCTTTCGAGTACTTCAAACCCATTTAGGCCGATGGCATTGCACTTCCACCCTCTGCGCGTGACGTCCGTCGAGCGCGACACCGACGACGCGATGGTCGTCGGCTTCGAGGCGCCCGCTGACGGCTTCGCCTTCGAGCCCGGCCAATACCTGACGCTGCGGGCCCGCGTCGGCGGCGAGGAGCTGCGCCGCAGTTATTCCATCTGCTCCGACCGACACCTGCAGGTCGGCATCCGCCGTGTCGATGGCGGCGCGTTCTCGACCTGGGTGCATGAGCAGCTCAAGCCGGGTGACGTCATCGAGTCCTATCCGCCGCAGGGGCGCTTCGTGCTGCCTGCGTCCAGTGCTGTCCGTCACGTGCTGTTCATTGCCGGCGGTTCGGGCATCACGCCCATCATTGCGTTGATGACGGCGCTGCTGGAGCGCGAACCGGCTTCGCGTGCGACGCTGATCTATGCCAACCGGCGCACCGCGTCGACGATGTTCAAGGAAGAACTCGAGGACCTGAAGAACCGCTTCATGACGCGCCTGTCGCTGCACCTCGTCTTCAGCCGCGAGGTGGTGGAGGCGCCGCTGTACGGCGGCCGGCTGGATGCTGGCAAGCTCAGCGCTTTTCTCGCCGGGCCGGTGCCGGCGGCCAGCCTGGACGAGGTGTTCGTCTGCGGGCCGTTCGAGATGAACGATCAGGCGGAGGCAGCGTTGCGTGGGCACGGTGTGCCGGCGGAGCGCATTCACATCGAGCGCTTCGGCACGCCGGAGATGCTGAGCGGCCGGCCGGCGCCGCATGAGGTCAAGCCCGGCGATGCACCGCAGGCCCGGGTGACGGTGATCCGCGACGGGCTGTCGCGGGAGATCGAGTTTCACGCCTCCGATCCGAGCCTGCTCGATGCCGCGGCACGTGAGGGGATGGATGTGCCGTTCTCCTGCAAGAGCGGCGTCTGCTCCACCTGCCGCTGCAAGCTGGTGGAAGGCGAGGTGAGGATGGACAAGAACTTCGCGCTGGACAAGGCGGAGGTGGCGGCCGGCTTCATCCTGAGCTGCCAGGCGCATCCGCTGACGGAGCGGGTGGTGATTTCGTTTGATGAGCGGTGAGATGTGGGGCGTGGCTGATTTGTGTTGTCGCGTGAGGCCCAGCCGGGAGTTCGCCCCGGCGGGCGACCTTCTTTTTGAGCGACCAAAAAGAAGGCAAAAAGTCGCCCCTGCTCCGTCGCCCTCCGCTTCGCTGCGGGTGCCCTGCGATGCTCGAACGGCGAGGCCCGCCCGGAACTCGCTTCGCTACGCTGCGCTCAGACAACCGTGCGGAGTCAGATATCGAAGCGTGCTGCGCACGCGCCTCGCCGTTCTGCGCTTCTCGGCTCCTCCAAAGGGGTGTGAGGGAACGGCCGAACAGCCAACAGCCCAACAGCCAACAGCCAAGCCCGAAATCCGTCCGGTGGACGTATTTCGTATGCCCCCTTTTAGCCCCGCCGAGCAGCGGAAGGCCTTGAGGCCGCGTGCGAAGCACGCATCAAGAACTGACTCCACGCAGC
>SEEY01000419.1 GCA_004211235.1 Rubrivivax sp. | reverse complement strand
ATGCGGACTTCGCACCTGGGGCCGTGCTGGACCACCTCGGCGCGCTGGTCGACAAGTCGCTGCTGATGGTCTATGCGGGCGACGATCCGCGCGACCAGCGCCTTAGGCTGCTCGAGCCAGCACGCGCTTTCGCGCTGTCGCAACTCGATTTGGCTGGCGAACTCGACGCCATGCGGCTTCGCCACGCAAGAGCGCTGGGCGATCTGTTGAAGTCTTACGACGACTTGGTGGTCAATGAAAGGCGCTTCGATGTCTTGATGGGCCGACTGAAGGCCGAGTTGGACAACCTGCGCGCCGCCATGCATTGGCTGGCCGGCCTCCTGGCCCATCCGCCCGATGCCTTGCCCGTCGACCTGCGCGCCGCCCGCATGGTGGCGATCACACTGGCGGCGCATGGGGATTGGCTGTGGAGCGAAGTAGATTCGTTTGGCGAGGGTCTCAGGTTCTGCCGGCTGGCGCGCGGCTACCTGGATGACGATGTGCCGGTCGCTCTCGGTGCGCGGCTCCGTCTGGCTCATCAACTGCTGGCACGAACCCGCTTGCGGCCGGCCGCAGAGTGGGCGGCCGATGCGCCGCTGGCGCTGCAGGGGTATCGCGAGGTGGACGACCCGGTGGGCCTGTACCGGGCCTTGTGCGCGCTGGGTGGTACGCCGCGCGGTGTGGTCGGCGATGACGAATCGCTCGCCCTGTTGCGCGAAGCCGAACAGCTGGAGGCGCCGAACTGGTCGCCCGTCCTGCGCCGCCGCCGGCAGGCCGCTCTGGAATGGTGCCACGACCAGGGTGGACGCATCGAGGCCTGTCGCGAGGCCGGTCTGCGCAGCGCGGCACTTGCGCGGGAGGCCGGCGGCGTGGGCGAGATCGCTGCCTTGGGGAACCTGGCCGACACCGAGTTTGAGCTGGGTCTGGTGGACGATGCCATCGCATCCTGCAGGCGCGCCATTGCGGTAGCGAACGAATTGGGGCGTCCGGAAGAAGCCTTCAATGCCTTCCAGCACATCGTGCCGGCCTTGCTCGAGCGCGGCAGCCTGGCCGAGGCTGAATCCGCGATCGTCCAGGGGCGCGCCCAACTGGTGCGCAGCCTGGGCTCGGCCAGCGGCATGCTCATGCCGCTGGCCTTGCTGGCGTTCAAACGCGATCAGGGCCGCCTTGCGCTGCAGTTGGTCGGCTGCGCCGACCGCGCCAGGTCCGACGAGGGGCTGGATCTGCACACACCAGAGCGCCGCATGCGCGAGGCTGTCTTGGCTGGCATGCGGCCTGTGTTGCCCGCGGCCGAGATGTCAGCGCTGCTGGCGGAAGGCGCCCTGTGGGATGGCGATGCAGGCTTCGCGAAGGGTGCCGTGGGTTGACGGCACGACGGGCGGTGGCGGCAACCGCTGCAAAGCGCTCACTCAGCGCGCCCAGCGGATGCCGCCGCGCCCCCCGCTATCCTCGCCCCATGCATCGTCTCCGCGCCATTCTGGGTCTGTGCCTGTGTCTGTCCTTCGTTGCCTGCAGCGAGATCGCCAACGGCCCCGGCATGATCAGCCAGCGCATCGGCGACCTGGTACGCGACCCGGCCGCCAAGGAGGTGGACCTCGGCAAGCTGACGAGCTTCGGCTGGTATCGCTTCGTGGTGTTCAAGCCCGGCACTAAGCGCGAGGAGGTCTGCGATTTCATCGGCGCCGGGCGCAACCAGTGCGGTCGTATCGTTCGCTACACGGTCGTGCCCGAGGATTGCGTCGCCCTCGCCTTCGCACTGGGCAACCAGCTCACGCACACCGAGCTGCACGCGCTGGCCAACGGCCGCTTCGACTTCACACCCCCGCCCGCCGGCCAGCCACGCGAGGCGTCGGTCTTCCGCATCCGCCGCGAAACTCCCGGTCGGATCTGGCTGGAGCCCAAGTAAGCATGCGACGTGTACTGATCATCGACGACCACCCCGGCGTGGGCCAGGCGCTGGAGTTATTGCTGTCCCTGCACGACATCGAAGCCAGCGTCGCCGCCAGCCCGGAGGCGGGCCTGGCGTTGCTGGAGACGCGGCCGTTCGGGCTGGTCATCCAGGACATGAACTTCACGGCCGACACGACATCGGGTGAGGAAGGCGAAACCCTCTTCCGCGCCATCCGCGCCAGGCGGCCGGACCTGCCCATCATCCTGCTCACCGCCTGGACGCGGCTGGACGCTGCCGTGGCGCTGGTGAAGGCCGGCGCGGCGGACTACCTGGCCAAGCCCTGGGACGACGCCAAGCTCGTGGCGACGGTGGAGAACCTGCTGGAGCTGGGCGAGGCCAACCGCGAGATCGCGCAGCTGCGTGAGGCGCGTCGCGAGCGGCGTGCGGCGCTGGCGCGGCGCTACGACCTGGCCGGGGTCGTGTTCGGCTCGGATGCGACGGCCAATCTGCTGGAGCTGGCCGGCCAGATCGCCGCTGCACCCGTGCCCGTGCTCATCACCGGGCCCAACGGCGCGGGCAAGGAGCGCATCGCCGCCTTCGTGCATGCCAACTCGTCGGCCAGGGGCGGCGCCTTCGTCGCGCTGAACTGCGGCGCGCTGCCGGCCGACCTCATCGAAGCCGAACTCTTCGGCAGCGACAGCGGCGCCTACACGGGTGCGGCCAAGGCGCGCCTGGGTCGCTTCGAGGCGGCGGACGGCGGTACGCTGTTTCTGGACGAGATCGGCAACCTGCCGCTGGCCGGCCAGGTGAAGCTGCTGCGCGTGTTGGAAACGGGCCAGTTCGAGCGCCTGGGCAGCAGCAAGACGCGCCAGACCCGCGTGCGCGTGCTGTCGGCCACCAACGCTGACTTGCGCTCGATGGTGAAGTCAGGCTCCTTTCGTGAAGACTTGTTCTACCGCCTCAACCTCATCGAACTGAAGCTGCCCCCACTGGCCGACCGGCGCGACGACGTGCTGCCGCTGGCCGAGCACTTCCTGGCCGGCCGCGCACGGCTGGGCGAAGCGGCGCGCGAGGCGCTGCTGGCCCACCGCTGGCCGGGCAATGTGCGCGAGCTGAAGAACGCCGTCGAGCGCGCGGCGCTGCTGTGCCAGGGCGGCGAGATCACTGCGGCCTTGCTCGGGCTGGAGGAGGCCGCCAGCAACGGCGGCGCGTACCGCAATCTGGACGAGCCCAGCCGCGAGACTGTCATCGCGGCGCTGGACGCGGCGGGCGGCATCGTCAGCCGCGCGGCGACGCAGCTGGGCCTGTCGCGCCAGGCGCTGTACCGGCGGCTGGAGCGTTACGGGATCGCGCCTTGAACTTGTCGCTGCGCACCCGCGCGCTGCTGGCGCTCGCCACTTCGGCGGTGGTGCCGCCGCTGGTCATCCTCGGCGTGCGGCGCCTGGGGCTGGAATCGGGCACGGCGCTCGTCGTCGCCATCCTGGTGATGCTGCCGCTGATCGCCTGGCTGGCCGCGCTGTGGCTGGCGCCGCTGCTGCGGCTGACCCGCGCGCTGGAGGGCGCCGTGCTGAGCTACCGCGATGGCGACTTCAGCCTCAACCTCGCGCCCGACGGCCCACGTGAACTGCGCGAGCTGACGCGCCTGCATGCCGACATGGGCCAGGCGCTGCGCGAGCAGCGCCAGCATCTCGCCCAGCGTGAGCTGCTGCTGGACACCGTCGTGCAGAACACGCCCGTGGCGCTGGTGCTGACCGCGCCGAGCGAGCGCATCGCCATCGCCAACCTGGCCGCGCGCCAGCTGCTCGGCGATGGCCGCAGCCTGGTGGGCCTGGACTTCGCGGCCGTCATCGCCGGCCAGCCCGAGACGCTGCGCGAGGCGCTGCAAGGCGACGGCGACCGGCTCTTCACGGTGACGCTGCCCGACGGGTCCGAGGAGACCTTTCATCACAGCACGCGCTCCTTCCGGCTGCAGGGCCAGCCCCACCGGCTGCGGCTGCTGCGGCGCATGACGCGCGAGTTGTCGCGTGCCGAGGTGGCCAGCTGGAAGCGTGTCATCCGCGTGCTGAGCCACGAGCTGAACAACTCGCTGGCGCCGATCTCCTCGCTGGCCCACAGCGGCGCCGAGCTGGCGCGTCGTGGCAACACCGAACGCCTGCCCCAGGTGCTGGCCAGCATCGGCGAGCGGGCGGCCCATCTGCACAGCTTCCTGAGCGGCTATGCGGCCTTCGCCAAGCTGCCCGCGCCGCGCCGCGAGAGCGTGGACTGGGCGGCCTTCCTGGCGCGGCTGGGCACCTTGGGTGAGTTCAACCTGGATGGCGAGGTGCCCGTCGAGCCGGGCTGGTTCGATGCCGCCCAGATCGAGCAGGCGCTGCTGAACCTGATCAAGAATGCGCACGAGTCGGGCAG
>SEEY01000418.1 GCA_004211235.1 Rubrivivax sp. | reverse complement strand
GCGACCAGATCGGCCAGATCTTCGACCCCTTCACGCAGGCCGACGGCAGCATCACGCGCCGCTATGGCGGCACCGGCCTGCGTGAAGGGGTCGAAGATCTGGCCGATCTGGTCGCGCGTCATGCCGATGCCCGTGTCGGTCACGGCAAAGCGCAGACGCTCCTGCGTGGGGCCGTCGGTCGCACGCGCATCCGCCTGGGTGATCTCGACGCGAACCTCGCCGTGCTCCGTGAACTTCAGTGCGTTGCCGATCAGGTTGATCAGCACCTGGCGCAGGCGCAGCGCGTCGCCCAGCAGGTGGGCCGGCACGCCGGGCTGCACGAGGGCGTGCAGCCGGATGCCCTTTTCATGGGCCTGCAGCAGCAGTGGCTGCACGGCTTCGCTGAGGCAGTCGTGCAGGCAGAAGGGCTGCTCGTCCATGACGATGCGGCCGGCCTCGATCTTGGCCACGTCGAGCAGGTCGTTGATGATGGTCATCAGCCCCTTGGCCGACTGGTGCGCCAGGCTGATGAAGCGGCGCTGGCGGTCGCTGAGGTCGGTCTGCAGCACGAGTTCGGTCAGACCCAGCACGCCGTTCATCGGTGTCCGGATCTCGTGGCTCATGTTGGCCAGGAAGCTGCTCTTGGCCTGGCTCGCGGCTTCGGCTGCCTCACGGGCGGTGACCAGTGCGACCTGGCTGGCCTTGAGGTCAGCGATGTCGCGCGCATTGAGCAGCATGACGGTGTCGCCGGTGATCGGGTCGCGCATCGGACGGGCGTCCAGCGCGTGCCAGCAGGGGCCGGCCAACGTCTGCAGTTCGACGTCCTGGCGGCAGGCCTCGCCGCGCTGCACCCGGGCGAGGATGCCGGCGGCATCGTGCCAGTGGGCGAACAGCCGGCTGAATTCGTTGCCGCCGGCGGGAGGGGGCGTGTCACCGAAGGTCAGTGCCGCGGCGGGGTTGCGCATGAGCAGGTCGCCACCTTCAAGCGTGAAGACGGCGATGCGGGCGGACGTGTGCTGCAGGGCCTCGACCCCGCGCAGCATGGAGAGGTCGGCGCCACCGCCCAGCGAGTCGGCTGCGAACAGCATGACCTGGCGGCGGTCCGGCGTGCGCATGCCGCGCGAGACGAGCATCACCGACGTGGGCTCGCCCTTGGGGTAGAGCGTCCAGAGCTCACGGACGATCTTGCCCTGCGCATGGTCGGCCGCGGTGACGGCCAGACGCTCCTGCACGGCGTCGCCATGCTCGGAGAAGTCGCGGGACAGGAACTCCTCGGCGCTGTCGGCGTGCCAGAAGCGCAGGGCAGCGGCGTTCGCCCACAGGTTGCGCTGCTGCTGGGGATCGAACACCCAGAGCGGTACGTCGAGCCAGTCGTAATGGCTGAGGCTGGCGAAGTCGAGGAGCATCGGGCGCGCGTTGAAAAGGCGCGCGATTGTCACCGTTAGTCACAACTGCGGCGCGTGAATTACTGCACGCGCCGTCGGGGCTAACCCCCGGTTCAGGTGCGTCGAACGCGCCGCAGTTCGTCCAGCACCAGCAGCACCGCGCCGAGGGTGATGGCACTGTCGGCCACGTTGAAGGCCGGGAAGTACCAGCCGCCGGCATGCACCTGGATGAAGTCCACGACATAGCCATGCACGGCACGGTCGATGACGTTGCCGAGCGCACCGCCGAGGATGAGCGTGAGCGCCCAGGCGAACACCTTCTGATGGCCGTGGCGGCGCAGCATCCACACGATGAACCCCGCGGCAACGAGGCCCAGGCCGAGGAAGAACCAGCGCTGCCAGCCCGAGGCACCGTGCAGGAAACTGAAGGCTGCGCCGTAGTTATGGGCGCGAACGAGGTCGAAGAAGCCGGTCACGGGGCGCACGTCACCCAGTTGGAAGGCGCCGATGACGAGGATCTTGGTCAACTGGTCGGCCACGATGACGAGGGCGGCGAGAAGCAGCCATTGCGTCAGCGCGGGCGAGGCGGAGGAACGTGAAGGCATGGTGGTAAGCCCGTGGTCTCAAGCGACGGTGCGGATTTCGCCCGCGCCGTACAGGTTGCTGTCGCAGCGTCCGCACAGGGTCGGGTGCGCGGCGATGCTGCCGACGTCGGCGCGGTAGTGCCAGCAGCGCTCGCACTTGGCATGCGGGCTGGGCGTCACCACGACACCGAGCTCATTGGCGGACGCCAGGCGCACCGCCGACGTGATGAAGACGAAGCGCAGGTCTTCGCCCAGGCTGGCGAGCAGCATCTGGTCCTGCTCGTTGACCTGGATCACCAGCTCCGCCTGCAGCGAGGCGCCGACAGCGCCCGTCACGCGCACCGCCTCGATGGCCTTGTTGACCTCGTCGCGGATCTCGTGGATGCGCTGCCACTTGGCGAGCAGCTCGGCATCCGTCTTGCCGAAGTGCCAGTACTGCTCGGTGAAGATGCTGTCGCCGGCTGCCTTGCCCGCGAAGATGGCCCAGGCCTCTTCCGCGGTGAAGCTGAGGAAGGGCGCCATCCAGCGCAGCATGGCCTGGGTGATCTGCCACAGCGCGGTTTGCGCCGAGCGGCGCGCCAGGCTCTTCGGGGCCGTGGTGTAGAGACGGTCCTTCAGCACGTCCAGGTAGAACGCGCCGAGGTCTTCGGAGCAGTAGACCTGCAGCTTGGCGACGACCGGGTGGAACTCGTAGCGCTCGAAGTGGGCCAGGATCTCGGCTTGCAGCTGGGCCGCGCGGGTGAGCGCGTAGCGGTCGACCTCCAGCAGCTGTTCAGGCGCAACGGCGTCCGTCGTCGGGTCGAAGTCGCTGACGTTGGCGAGCAGGAAGCGCAGCGTGTTGCGCACGCGGCGATAGCTGTCCACCACGCGGGCGAGGATCTTGTCGTCCAGGCCGAGGTCGCCGGAGTAGTCGGTCGCGGCCGTCCACAGGCGCAGGATCTCGGCGCCGTACTTGTCCGACACGGCCTGGGGCGCGACGACGTTGCCCATCGACTTGCTCATCTTGCGGCCCTTGCCGTCGACGACGAAGCCGTGGGTCAGCAGGCCCTTGTAGGGCGCGCGGCCGTAGAGGGCGCAGGCAATCAGCAGCGACGAGTGGAACCAGCCGCGGTGCTGGTCGTGGCCTTCGAGATACAGGTCCGCCTCGGGGCCGGTCTCGTGGCCCGCGCCCTTGTGGCTGCCCTTGAGCACGTGCTCGAAGGTGGAGCCGGAGTCGAACCAGACGTCCAGGATGTCCTGGCCCTTGGTGTAGTTCACGGCGTCGTCGCCGAGCCATTCGACAGCGTCGAGCTTGGACCAGGCTTCGATGCCGTTGGCCTCCACCAGCTGCGCCGCGCGCTCGATGAAGTCCAGCGTGTTGGGGTGGGCCTCGCCCGTGTCCTTGTGCAGGAAGATGGGCAGCGGCACGCCCCAGCTGCGCTGGCGCGAGATGCACCAGTCGGGTCGGCCGGCGATCATGTCGTGCAGGCGGGCGCGGCCGTTCTCGGGGTAGAAGCTGGTGGCCTCGATGGCGGCGAGTGCCGTCTTGCGCAGGCTGTCCGGCGCCTTGTCGGTGGCGAAAAGGCCCTCGCCCTCGTCCATGCGCACGAACCACTGGGCGGCGGCGCGGTAGATCACCGGCGACTTGTGGCGCCAGCAGTGCGGATAGCTGTGGGTCAGCTTGCTCTGCGCCATCAGGCGTCCGGCGTCCAGCAGCGTCTGGGCGATGACGGGGTTGGCCTTCCAGATGTGCTGGCCGCCGAACAGCGGCAGGTCGGCCGCGTAGGCGCCGTTGCCCTGCACGGGGTTCAGGATGTCGTCGAAGGCCAGGCCGTGGGCGACGCAGGACTGGAAGTCGTCGAGGCCGTAGGCGGGCGCGGAGTGGACGACGCCGGTGCCGTCCTCGGCCGTGGCGTAGTCGGCCAGGTAGACGGGGCTCTCGCGGTCGTAGCCGGGATCGACATGGGCCAGGGGATGCTTGAACTTCAGCAGCTCCAGCTTGCGGCCGGGCACGACGGCGACGACGCTGCCTTCCAGCTCCCATCGCGCCAGGCACTTCTCCACCAGCGCCTCGGCGACGACGAAATAGCCCTTGGGCGTGTCGACCAGCGCGTAGGGCAGCTCGGGATTCAGGTTCAGCGCCTGGTTGGCGGGGATGGTCCAGGGCGTCGTCGTCCAGATGACGGTGAACGCGTCCTTGTCCAGCGGTGCCACGCCGAACGCGGTGGCCAGCTTCTCGGGCTCGGCCGACAGGAAGGCCACGTCCACGGCGGGCGACACCTTGTCCGCATACTCGATCTCGAACTCGGCCAGCGACGAGCCGCAGTCGAAGCACCAGTACACCGGCTTGAGGCCGCGGTACACGAAGCC
>SEEY01000417.1 GCA_004211235.1 Rubrivivax sp. | reverse complement strand
CCGCCAGCACCGCGATGGCGGCGCCGCCGAAGACGATGGCATGCCGCTCGCTGCGCCCGGCCAGCCAGCCGCCCACGAAGTTGCCAAAGAAGCCGCCTACGCCATAGCCTAGCAGCACCGCCGAAATGGCGCCGACCGACAGGTGCGTGACCTGCTCCATCAGCGGCCGGATGTAGGTGAAGCCGGCGAAGTGGCCCGAGATGACGAGCACGACGGCCAGCAGCGCCATGCGCACCGGCGGGCGGCGCAGCAGCTCGGCCAGCACGCGCAGGCTGGGGTCGTCGCGCGGCGGCAGCGCCGGCAGCGTCGCGAACTGCACCGCCAGCGTGACGAGGCTGACGGCGCCCGCCGCGATGAAGGCGCTGCGCCAGCCCCAGACGTCGCCCATCCACGCGCCTACCGGCGCCGCGCAGACGGTGGCGATCGACACGCCGGAGAGGATCAGCGACATGGCGCGGGCAAAGAGGTGATCCGGCACCAGCCGCAGCGCCAGCGCGCCGGCCATGGACCAAAAGCCGCCCAGCGCCACGCCGAGCATCACGCGCGCCACCAGCAGCGTGGTCAGGCTGCCGGCGGTGGCCGCCAGCGCGTTGGACAGCACCAGCAGCAGGCTGAGCGCAAGCATGACGATGCGGCGGTCCAGCCGGCGCGTGAGCAGCGGCATGGACGGCGCGGCGATGGCGCCGACAAGCGCGGTCGCCGTGACGGCCTGGCCGGCCGCGCCGTCGCTGACGCCGAGGTCCGTGGACATCGCCGTCAGCAGGCTGGCCGGCAGGAACTCGGCCATGACGAGGCCGAAGACACCCATCGTCAGCGACGCGACGGCGGGCCAGTGGGCGGATGTCGATGGAGCGGGCGCGGCGATTTCGGCAGGTTCGGCGATCGCGCCGCCGTCGAGGCAGGTGGAGCAGGCAGGTGAGGGCACGGGCAAGACCTTGGATGAGCAGAGCCACGATGCTAGGAATAGGCTGCCGGCGCATGAATGCCAGAGACACCGAATTGCATGACTTTTCGTCCGACGCGGCCGCCGGCACCTCCATGGCGACCGGGCCCGACCTGCTGACGCAGATCGTGCTGGGCCTGCGGCTGGACGGCGTCGAGCACGGCCGCTGCATCATGCGCGGGCCCTGGGCCGTGGCTTTCCCGGCGCAACGTTCGGCGCGCTTCCATTTCGTCGGCAGCGGCGGTTGCTGGCTGCGTACGGCGTCCACCGACTGGGTGCGCCTGAACGCCGGCGATGCGGTGCTGTTGCCGCACGGCAGCTTCCACGTGCTGGCCAGCGCGCCCGATGTGCCGGCGGTGGAGATCGACTCGCTGTCGCGCGTGGCCGTGGCCGACAACATCTACCTCGTCGGCGACCCCGCCGCGGCGCGCAGCGATGACGGTGCCGACGTCATGTTCTGCGGCGCGCTGCGCTTCAACCTCGACCCGCTGCACCCGCTCATCGCGATGATGCCGCCGGTCATGCTCGCCGGCGACCTGGCGAAGAAGGACGCGACGGTGCCCGTGCTGCTCGACGCGATGGAGCGCGAGGTGGCGCTGGACCGCATCGGCGCCTGCGGCATCCTCGCGCGGCTGGCCGATGCGCTGGCCGCGAGCATCATCCGCGCCTGGGTGGAGTGCGGCTGCAGCGACTCGTCGGGCTGGATCGCCGCCGTGCGCTGCCCCAAGGTCGGTAAGGTGGTTGCCGCCATCCATGCCGACCCCGAGCGCGGCTGGACGCTGCCCGACCTGGCCGACGTGATGGGCTCATCCCGCTCCACGTTTGCGGATGCCTTCACGCGCACGATGGGCGAGAGTCCGGCGCGGTACGTGGCCAAGATCAAGATGTTCCAGGCGCGCCGATGGATCGCGCAGGACGGCATGCGCGTCGCCGTAGCGGCGGACCGGCTGGGCTACGAGTCCGAAGCCTCGTTCAGCCGTGCCTTCAAGCGCGTCATCGGCCATGCGCCGAGTGCGGCTCGGGGAGGCTGAGGCTCAGCTTGTAGATCAGTTGCCCCCCAGCTTGTCCGCTAGGCTTGCCATGGCGGTTGACTCGGTCCTTGGCATTGAGCGGCTAGCAGTTGCCATGAAGTCGGCGGGCGCAAAGATTGATGTTTTTATCGAAGTGAATGTTGGCCACGGGCACTGCGGTACTACGCCGACCCTGGCTGCTGCTCTTGCCCGCCAAGTCGTTGCTCACGTCGAGCTGAACTTCGCAGGGCTCCAGGCTTACCACGGCGATGCGCAACATCTGCGCACACCACTGGAGCGTTCGACGGCGATCCGCGATGCAATCTCAGCGGGGTCGCGCAGCGCTCTTCGTCGCGAGTTGGTCGTGCCTATCGGCGCTTCTGGGTATGTCCTCAAGTACGAAATCGCTGCGCCGGAGCTCGTAATCGTCCGGGCCGTTCGACATCGGCACGAGGCTGACTATCACTGACACTGTTCAAGATTTGGGTTGGCGATCACGCGGGGACGGCAACGCGTCCCAAGGTCAATCCGGGTCTGACGCCAAACGCAGGCTTTATGTGGCGTCGGCCTTTGGGCACGACGGTGCCGAGCACCTGTCTGGATTGAGATGCAGGAATGTGCCAGAAGCCGACATTGATCGGGAGGCAGCAGGAGCCGTTTTCAGAAGTCTGCTGGTCATTCAGACCGGCAGCCAATAGACCGCAGAGCAGTTGTCCGGATCGGCGGTGTGGGCACCATCGTAAAACTGCGGCTCGACGTGGTTCGCTTGCTTTTGCCCCGCAAGCAGTGCGCAGACCCACCTTGCGCTGGGTCAACAGATGACACAGACTGGCACATCGCGCATCCTGCGAAGAACGATGCCCGAACTGCTGCGCGACCGACGCGTTAGCAGGGTCAGTCCTCAACGGGAGCCCTCGCATGAACGTTCTCACCAACCTGCGCATCGGCCGACGCCTCGGCCTCGCGTTCGCCATTTCCATTGCCTTCACGGTTTTGATGGCCGCTTATGCGCGCACGTCGCTGATCCGCGTCAACGACGAGCTGGAGATGATGGTCAATGACCGCATCGTCAAGGTGCAGCAACTCGAGAAGATCAAGGACAACGTCAACCTCACGGCTCAGGCCGTGCGCAATGTGCTGCTCATACCCAACGCCGAAGGCAAAAACGCCCAACTGACGACGGTGGAGACCATCGCCAAGGCCAACGCCGAGACCTTCGACAAGCTGGATGCCAGCATCAAGTCTGAGCGTGGCCGCCAGTTGATGGCCACGGTGGTGCAGGCACGCGCGCTGTTTGTCGCGTCGGTGCGCAAGGTCATCGACCTGGGCGGGAAGGGTGAAATTGAGCCGGCGCGCGACCTGTTGCTGAGTGAAACCCAGACCCTGCAAGCCACCTACTTCAAGGCGCTGGAGGCCCTCGTGGACTTCCAGAAGGAGCTGATGCACGCCGCCGCAAAATCGGCCGATGACACGGTTGACTTCGCCGCGATCGCTGTAGTGGTGGCCGCAGTGGCCGCAACTGCCATCGGTGCAGCCATGGCGCTGCTAATCACCCGCTCGGTGGTGCTCCCGATACAGCAGGCCGTCGACGCAGCCGAGACGGTGGCCAGCGGCGACCTGCGCCTTCGTCTGGAGACTGACCGCAAGGATGAAGCTGGCCTGCTGCTTGGCGCGCTGCAGCGCATGAACGACTCGTTGGTGAAGATCGTCGGCGCTGTGCGTGGCAACGCCGACAGCGTAGCCACCGCCAGCGGCCAGATCGCGCAGGGCAATGCCGACCTGAGCCAGCGCACCGAGCAGCAGGCCAGCAATCTGCAGGAGACGGCTGCCTCGATGGAAGAGCTCAGCGCCACCGTCAACCACAACACTGACACGGCGCGTCAGGCCGCCCAACTAGCAACCAGCGCCGCGCGGGTGGCCGAGAGCGGCGGCCAAGTGATGGGCCAGGTCGTTGCGACGATGGACCAGATCACCACCAGCTCCAAGAAGATCGCCGACATCATCGGCACCATCGACGGCATCGCCTTTCAGACCAACATCCTGGCGCTGAACGCGGCCGTGGAGGCGGCGCGTGCCGGCGAACAGGGTCGCGGCTTCGCAGTCGTGGCCGGTGAAGTGCGCCTGCTGGCGCAGCGCAGCGCCGAGGCGGCGCGTGAGATCAAGGGCCTGATCGGCGCCAGCGTCGAGCGCGTTGAGGCCGGTAACGTGCTGGTCGGCGAGGCCGGCCGCACGATGGACGATGTCGTCAACCAGGTGAAGCGGGTGGCTGACCTCATCAGCGAGATCAGCGCCGCCAGCGGCGAGCAGAGCAAGGGCATCGGCCAGATCGGCGAGGCCGTCAACCAGCT
>SEEY01000416.1 GCA_004211235.1 Rubrivivax sp. | reverse complement strand
GCCGGGCGCGGGGCCGAGGCGCAAAGTGGCAGGGGCGGCGATCTTGTCCATGGGGCGAAAGATAGTGATCAATGCCCCGGGGATAAACGGGCGCGAAAGTGACTCACTTTTCCTGCGCGTGGAACAATCTGCTGAATCCCGCACAGCACGAAGCCATGGACCGACTCACCGCGATGCAAGCCTATGTCCGTGTCGTCGAGGCCGGCACCTTCACGAAGGCGGCCGACTCGCTGGACCTGCCCAAGGCCACGGTCACGCGGCTGATCCAGACACTCGAATCGCATCTGCGCACCAAGCTGCTGAACCGCACGACGCGGCGCGTGACGGTCACGCCCGACGGCGCCGCCTACTACGAGCGCGCCATGCGGCTGCTGGGCGACCTGGAAGAGCTGGAAGGCAGCATGAGCCAGGCGCGCATGACGCCGCGTGGCCGCATCCGCATCGACGTGCCGGGCGTCGTGGGGCGCGAGATGATCATTCCCCACCTCCCGGACTTCTATGCGAAATACCCGGACATCCAGATCGAACTGGGCGTCAGCGACCGCACCGTCGACCTGATCAGCGACAACATCGACTGCGTGATCCGCGGCGGCGAGCTGACCGACCAGAGCCTGGTGGCGCGGCGCATCGGCGAGTTCCGCTTCATCACCTGCGCGACGCCCGAATACCTGCGCCGCCACGGCACGCCGGCCCACCCGCTGGAGCTGACGCAGCCGCCGCACCGCATGGTGGGTTATTTCTCGGCGCGCACGGGCAAGGTCATGTCAGACACCTTCAAGCGCGACACGGACGTGGTGGAGGTGGCCGGCAATCATGTGATTGCCGTGAACGATGCGAACGCCTATCTGAATGCGGGCCTGGCCCATCTGGGCGTGGTGCAGGTGACCTGCTTCATGGCGGCGCCGCTGATCAAGAGCGGCGCACTCGTTCGTGTGCTGGAGGAGTGGGATGCGGAGCCCATCCCGATCTACGTCGTCTACCCGCCCAACCGCCACCTCAGCAGCAAGCTGCGGGTGTTCGTCGACTGGGTCGTCGAGCTGATCGGCCGCGAGGCGCTGGGCGGGATGAAGCTGCGCTGTACGACGGCCTGAGCTTCAGAGGGCGAGCCTCAAGCCTCGTCGCCGTTGCTGGCAACCTGCACGGCCGTCTGACCGAAGTCCTCGGTGCTGGGCGCCGGCGCGCTCAGCGCCAGCAGCATGCCGGCCGCCAGGGCGACGACGGCCGTCGTGGCGGTGATCAGGGAGAAAAGCGAGCGGATGTTGTTGTTCATGGTGACTCTCCTGGCCGGCAACCACAATCGGTTTGCCGACAGGTGTCACTGTAGGAATTCCGGGCCGCCAGAAAAAGCGGGCGCAGCAGAACGGCGAGTTGCTGGGAACGGAACAATCCGCGCCACCTGCGCGGATTGCACCGCTCAGGCCTTCGCTGGCGCGCCTCGGCCGCGCTCTTCCAGCCACGCCTTGGCCGTCGAGAAATGCCCGCAGCCGATGAAGGGCCGCGGCGGCTTCAGCGCGGACAGCGGCGACGGGTGGTTGGCCTTCAGCACGAGATGGCCTTGCTGCGCCGCGTCGATCAGCGGCGCCTTGGCCTGGGCGTAGGCACCCCACAGCATGAAGACCTTGGGGGCCGGGTCTTGCGCCGCGGCCTGGATGAGGGCATCCGTCAGCGCCTCCCAGCCCTTGTTGGCATGGCAGGCGGGTTGGCCGTCCTCCACGGTCAGCACGGCATTCAGCAGCAACGTGCCGCCCTCGGCCCAGCGCACCAGGCTGCCGTGGCCGGGCCGCGGCACGCCCAGGTCGCGCTCGATCTCCTTGAAGATGTTCAGCAGGCTGGGCGGCGGGCGAACGCCTGCCGGCACGCTGAAGCTCAGGCCCTCCGCCTGGCCAGGGCCGTAGTACGGGTCCTGGCCGAGGATGACGACGCGGGTCTGTGCCAGCGGCGTCAGCGTCAGCGCCCGCAGCGGCTCGGGCGGGTAGATCGTGGCGCCCGCCGCCTGGCGCTCGGCCAGGAAGGCCTGCAGACGCTGACCGGCCGGTGAGGCGGCCCAAGCCTCGACGACGGGGCGCCAGTCCGTGTCGGGCAGGCGCAGCGGGACATTCATCCGAACAGCTGTGCCAGGGCTGCGCCCGGGTCCGGCGCGCGCATGAAGGCCTCGCCGACCAGGAAGGCGTGCACATTGGCGTCGCGCATGCGCTGCACGTCCGCGGCGCCGAGGATGCCGCTCTCGGTCACCAGCAGCCGGTCCGCCGGCACGCGCGGCAGCAGGCCCAGCGTCGTGTCCAGCGTCACGTCGAAGGTGCGCAGGTTGCGGTTGTTGATGCCGACCAGCGGCGTCTTCAGCTTCAGCGCGCGGTCGAGTTCATCGCCGTCATGCACTTCGACCAGCACGTCCAGGCCCAGTGCGTGCGCCGCGGCTTCGAGGTCGGCCATCTGCGAATCGGCGAGGCAGGCGGCGATCAGAAGGATGCAGTCCGCGCCCATCGCGCCGGCTTCCATGACCTGGTACTCGTCCACCATGAAGTCCTTGCGCAGCACGGGCAGCTCGCAGGCGGTGCGGGCTTCGCGCAGATAGGCGGCCGAGCCCTGGAAGAAGCGCTCGTCGGTCAGCACGCTCAGGCATGCCGCGCCGTTGCGGGCGTAGCTCTCGGCAATCTCCCCCGGCTTGAAGTCCTCACGCAGCACGCCCTTGCTGGGGCTGGCCTTTTTGATCTCGGCAATGACTGCCGGGCGGCCGGCCGCGATGGTGGCACGCAGCGAGCGCTCGAAGCCCAGGCGCTCGGTCTTGCGGGCCTCCGCCTCTTCACGCTGGGACGCCAGCGAACGCTTCAGCTTGGCCGCCGAGATCTCTTCCCACTTCACCTCGACGATGCGATTGAGAATATCGCTCATGCCTTGTCTCCGAGTCCCTGGGTCTGCTTGACGAAGGCGTCGAGTTTGGCGCGCGCCGCGCCGCTGTCCAGTGCCGCGCGGGCCCGCTCGATGCCGTCGGCCAGCGTCGGTGCCACGTTGGCGGCATACAGCGTCGCGCCGGCGTTGAGCAGGACGATGTCGCGCGCCGGGCCGGGGTTGCCGTCGAGCACGCCGACCAGCATCTGGCGCGACTGCTCCGGGTTGTCGACCTTGAGGCTGCGGTTGCTGGCCATCGCCATGCCGAAGTCCTCGGGATGGATCTCGTACTCGCGCACGGCGCCGTCCTTCAGCTCGCCGACCAGTGTCGTCGCGCCCAGCGAGATCTCGTCCATGCCGTCCTTGCCGTAGACGACCAGGGCGTGTTCGGCGCCCAGGCGCTGCAGCACGCGCACCTGGATGCCGACGAGGTCGGGGTGGAAGACGCCCATCAGGATGTTGGGCGCACCGGCCGGGTTGGTCAGCGGGCCCAGGATGTTGAAGATGGTGCGCACGCCGAGTTCGCGGCGCACCGGCGCGATGTTCTTCATCGCCGGGTGGTGGTTGGGCGCGAACATGAAGCCGATGCCGCACTCATCCAGGCAGGCGGCCACGGCGCGCGGCGTCAGCTGGATGTTGGCGCCCAGGGCCTCCAGCACGTCGGCGCTGCCGGTCTTGCTGCTGACGCTGCGGTTGCCATGCTTGGCCACCTGCGCGCCGCCGGCCGCGGCGACGAACATCGAGCAGGTGGAGATGTTGAAGCTGTGCGCGCCGTCGCCGCCGGTGCCGACAACGTCGACGAGGTGAGGCAGCGGCCCGAGCGGCACCTTGTTGCTCAGCTCGCGCATGACCTGGGCCGCGGCGGTGATCTCGCCGATGGTTTCCTTCTTCACGCGCAGGCCGGTCAGCAACGCGGACGCGATCACGGGCGACATCTCGCCGGCCATGATGCGGCGCATCAGCGTCAGCATCTCGTCGTGGAAGATCTCGCGGTGCTCGATGACGCGGGTCAGGGCTTCGTTGTCGGTGATGGGCATCAGGCGGCCTCGCGTCGCTGGGGTTCGGTGTGGTGGAGATGGCGCGTGAACAGGTCGCGCGGCGGCGGCTTGTCGGCGAGCTTCATCAGCATGCCGACATTGCCGCGGTGGTGGCTGCTGTGGTGAATCACGTGGGCCAGGATCTCTTCGCGGCTCATGCGGCCGGCGTCGCCATCGGTGAAGCGGAAGCTGATGGCTTCTTCCAGCTGCCCGGGCGACAGCGAATGCACGTGGGCGATGTACCAGCCGCCACCTGCTCGACCGACGCGCGCAGCTCGGCCAGCGTCGGCGTCTGCGCGGTGTTGCTCGCCGTGAAGCCGTGCGGCTCGCCGCGCAGGTGGCCCGCCCAGATGCGGTCCACGGTGTGGATGTGGTCGAA
>SEEY01000415.1 GCA_004211235.1 Rubrivivax sp. | reverse complement strand
GACCGTTAGCCTTTGTGGCCTCGGTGCGCCGGACGAAAGGCCGGCCGCGTTCCCGTCATGCAAAGGAGTTCTGCGTGAAAACGTCTCTCGCCACCTTGTCCGTCGCGGCCGCCCTGCTGGCCGCTGGCAGCGCCCATGCCGCGCCGACCGTCGCCTCCGGCAGCTACGGCAACCTGCACTGGCAGGCCCGGAGCAGCATCGTCGGCGTCACGTCGACCGCGACCGTCGCCACCGGCGGTGACCCGATCTATTACGCCCCGCGCTCGCAGTACAGCGGCGTGGCGACGCTGATCATGGACTACGGCAGCGCCGGCGCCTTCATCTGTTCCGGCACGCTGATGCCGGACCGGCGCTCCATCCTGACCGCGGCACATTGCGTCAGCGAAGGCACGTCGGCGCGCCCGCTGAGCACCACCGCCTATTTCTACACCGGCGCCGATCCCGAGAACATCACCTACGCCCAGCCCAGCTTCAGCTACGACGTCAGCCGATACGCCGTGAATTCGGCCTACACCGGCGAGGTCATCGACCAGAACGACATCGCCGTGCTCAGGCTGGACAGCCTGGTGGACGCCAGCGTGCTGTCCTACGGCCTGTTCGGCGGCGACGACCTGACCGGTCTGCAATACAACATTGCCGGCTACGGCGCCCGCTCGGACACCGGTGGCGACGTCGGCGACAACATCGGCACCGGCCGCCTGCGCCAGGGCCTGAACCGCTACGACTACCGCCTCGGCGACCCCGACTTCGGCGGCGCCTGGGCCGACATCCTCGAAGAGCCGGCGGCGCAGATCGAGTACACCTACCTGTCCGACTTCGACAACGGCAAGGAAGAGAACGACCTCAGCTGCAACATCGCCGTCTTCGGTCTCGGCCTGCCCGCCACGTCCAAGTACTGCGACACCGGCACCGGCGCGCGCGAAGTGTCCAGCGCGGGCGGCGACTCGGGCGGCCCCGAGTTCATCGGCAACCTGGTGGCCTCGGTGACGTCCTTCGGGCTGACCTTCGGCAGCGACTGGGGCGACGTCGACGACGACCTCAACAGCACTTTCGGCGAATACAACGGCTTCGTGCCGGTCAGCATCCATCGCGACTTCATCGCCGCCAACCTGGTTCCTGAACCGGGCAGCTTCGCGCTCGCCGCGTTGAGCCTGGTGATGGTCGGTGCCACCCGCCGCAGGCGCAGTGCCTGATTCCCGAGCCGGCGCTCATCGCGACGCTCACCGCCGGCAGCCACCTTCGGGTGGCTTTTTCGTTGCCGGCCGGGCGTCGGACTTGCCTTGCTGCGGCGCAGCAATGTTCTACTTCATTCCTCTCAACTCTGCGCCGCGCGCGTCACGCCATGAGCCACCCTGTCGACACCACCGCTGGCGCCATCCACTTCGTGGGCGGCGAGAAGGGCGGCGTGGGCAAGTCCCTGGTGTCGCGCCTGCTGGCGCAATACCTGATCGACCGCGGCATCCCGTTCACCGGCTTCGACACCGACCGCTCCCACGGCGCGCTGCTGCGCTTCTATGCCGACTACGCCTCGCCGGCGTTGGTCGACAGCTTCGAGGCGCTGGATGCCATCGTCGAGAGTGCCGTGGCCGAGCCGGGCCGGCGCGTGCTGGTGGACCTCGCCGCGCAGACCCACGAACAGCTGGCCCGCTGGATGGACGAGTCCGGCGTGCTGGACCTGGCCGCCGAGTCGGGCCTGGCAGTGCGCTACTGGCATGTGATGGACGCCGGCCGCGACTCGGTCGACCTGCTGAGCCGCCTCCTCGACCGTTTCGGCGGCCGCCTGGACTACGTGCTGGTGCTGAACCAATTGCGCGGCGACGACTTCTCTCAGCTCGAGCGCTCCGGCCAACTCGCGCGCGCGCAGGAACTCGGCGCCCGCACCATGCCGCTCAAGCACCTGCAGGACGCGGTGCTGCGCAAGATCGATGCGGCGAACGCGAGCTTCTGGTCCGCACGGACGGCGCCCGGCAACGAGGGCGCCAAACTCGGCCTGCTGGAGCGCCAGCGCCTGCGCGTGTGGCTGGCGCAGGTGGAGAGCGAGTTCGAGCGCTTGGGCGTCTGAGACCAGCCCCAACTCGACAAAACTGGTGATGACCCCCGGGAGGCCGCCGCCGAGCATGGCGCCCTTCGCCGCACAAGGCGGCTTTTCTCCAGGGGCACACCATGAACTCCACCACGCCGATGCGCCGCTGTCCGGCGCCCGTCCTCACCGCCACGCTGCTGGCCGGTGCAGCACTGCTAAGCGCCTGCGGCGGCGGCGGCTCCTCCGCCCCCACGCCGGCGCCGGCGCCGCCGCCCGCGGCCACCACGGTCAGCATCAGCGGCAAGGCGGTGGACGGCGCGCTCGCCGGCGCCACCGCCTGCTATGACCTGAACGACAACGGCGCCTGCGACGCGGCCGAGCCGGTCTCGGCCGCCACCGGCAGCGACGGCGCCTTCACGATTGCCGTCGCACCCGGCGAGGTGGGCAAGCACCGCATCGTCGTGCAGGTGCCGGCCACCGCCATCGACGCCGACACCGGCGCCGCCGTCGGCAGCGCCTACACGCTGCAGGCGCCGGCCACCGGCACGACCGCGGCGCATGCCGTCTTCGTCAGCCCGCTGACGACGCTGGTGCAGGGCCATGTCGACGCCACCGGCGTCAGCATCGCCGAGGCCACGTCCCTGGTGCAGGCACAGGCCGGCCTGGCCGTGTCGCCGCTGGCCGACTTCACGGCCGCCAGCAATGCCGACAACAAGCAGGCCGCCCTCGTCGCCCGCCTCGTCCAGGCCACGGCGCTGGCCCAGGCCGACACGCTCAAGACCGTGATCGGCCAGGCCGACCTGAGCGGCGCCACGGTGTCTGCCGCCGATGTGGCCCGGCAGGTGACGAGCGCCGTCCTCGGCGCGCTGCCGGCGATTGCCGGCAAGACGGCCGAGACCGGTGTCACCGGTGCCACTGGCGCGGCCCTGGCGACGGCGCTGGCGAACGCCGCCAAGGACGTCGTGGCCCAGGCCGGCGTCAGCGTCGAGGAGGCCAAGGCCAATATCGGCGCGGCCAAGCTGCCGGCCGACACCTCGGCGGTGACGCCCGTGGCCACGGCGCAGCTGACGCTGCTGCGCTACACCAGCGCCAACGACTGGCTGATGCGCACCCTGCAGTCCAGCGCCGCCGACAACACGCCCGACGCGTCCGGCCTGCTGCGCTACAGCTCGGTCTTCATGCAGAGCCAGGGCAACAACTACAACGCCGGCGCCGCCGTGCAGGCCTGGTCCCAGGGCAACAGCTTCGCGCGCAGCGGCGACCTGCACTGGAACGGCAGCGCCTGGGTGGGCTGCAAGCTCGGCGACCGCTACACCTCCACGGTGCGCGACGCCCAGGGCCGCGGCACCTACAACGTCTGCGACGGCCTGGAGAAGGGCCGCAGCGCCCGCACGGTGGTCGACATCGCCGGCCAGAGCCTCGCCAGCGTGTTCACCAAGATCCGCGCCCTGCCCGGCGGCGCCAACGGCCTGGCCTATGCCGACTGGGGGCCGGCCAATCCGGCGGAGGCCTTCGGCGCCGCCGCCTTCCCGGCCGGCGCCAAGCTCTACTACCAGAGCAACACGCCGACCGAGACGGCCATCGCCTACGACGTGCAGGCCAGCGCCGTCGTCACCGGCTTTTCCGCCGCGGTCGCCGCGGGTGGCGACACGCGCAGCAGCGCCGGCCTGGCCTGCGGCGGCACCACGACGGCCGAGACCCTGGCGACTCTGGAGGACCTGGTGGCGCGCAGCCCCGGCAAGCCCTGCGTGTTTGCCAAGACGACCAGCGGCAGCGACGTGAGCACCGACCCCAACGAGTCCTGGGGCACGTCCACGGCCAGCCTCGGCACCGTTGCCAACGCCGCCACGCGGCCGGCCGGCACGGGCAATTACTACACCACCGAACTCAGCCTGCGCTTGGCCTTCACGGGCGGCAGCAGCACGGCCGCCACCTACTACGGCTGCCTGACGCGCACAGCCAACCGCAGTCCGCGCAACTGCCAGGTCCTGGGCAGCGGCAGCTATGCCATCAAGACGCTGGGCGATGCGCGCGTGATGACCTTCACCGGCCTGCCGTCGCAGATGCAGCAGGCCGGCTACAGCCGCGTCTTCATCGAGCGCGGCGGCAAGCTGCGCTACGGCTACCAGCTGCCCGCCGGCGTCACCAACAACCTGGTGCGCCTCAACCTCGAAGCCGCCAACGCCGTTGCGGCCGCGCTGCCCGGCCTGCCGGCCATCGTGCCGACGCCGCGCTACGCCGACCTGTCCGCCGCCAGCCAGGCCGCCCTGACGACGGCCAAGGGCGCGTGGCTGGCC
>SEEY01000414.1 GCA_004211235.1 Rubrivivax sp. | reverse complement strand
GGTATTGGTGCGCGGTCAGCGCCTGGGCCACGATGTCGGCCGGGGCGCGGCTGATGCTGGCCATGGTGTTGACGCCGCGCAGCGTGAAGCCGTCGCTGCCCTGCACATGCAGGTGCACGGTCTCGCGGCACACGTCCTCCAGGCTGAACGCGCCGTCGAACAGGCGGATGAAAGGGCCGATGGCGCAGGAGGCGTTGTTGTCCTTCGCCTTGCCGAGCAGCAGCGCGCTGCGGCCTTCGATGTCGCGCAGATTCACGTCGTTGCCGAGGGCGGCGCCGACGATGCCGCCCCGGCTGTTGACGGCGAGCACGACCTCGGGTTCGGGGTTGTTCCAGGCGGAGTCGGCGCGGATGCCGATGTCCTGACCGTGGCCCACGGCGGCCAGCACGGGGGCCTTGGTGAAGATTTCTGCGTCCGGGCCGATGCCCACCTCCAGGTACTGCGACCACAGCTTCTTCTGCTGCAGCAGCGTCTT
This sequence comes from Rubrivivax sp., assembly GCA_004211235.1. The sequence continues at coordinate 3,848 of SEEY01000414.1, read as the reverse complement.
CAGCGCCTGCGCCTGCGCGGAGCCGGGGCGCAGGTTGGCCAGGCTGTCGCCGAGCATCGATGTGATCTCGCTGCGCAGGCCTTGGGCACGGCTGGGGTCGCCGCCGGCCTGCTCTTCGATGACGCGTTCAATCAGGCTGGAGGCGAAAGTGACGCCCGCCGCCTTCACGACCTGCAGGTCGCACGGCGCCAGCAGCCAGGGCAGGGCGGCGTCGCGGCCATCGGCCTTGCTGTTGTCCAGCAGGTCGGCGACCGTGCAGAGGAATTCGCCCGGCACGGCGCGCACGGCCCCAGCCGGGTCGTCGGCCTCGAGCAGTGTGCTGATGGTGGGGAAGTGGCGGCTGATGTCGAACACGCCTTCAGGGCGCACTGTGGCGACGGATGGGCCGCCGGGCGTGCCGGTGCGCCACACGCGGCCGACCAGCGTGCCGGCCGTGCCGTCTTGCGGCAGCAAGGGGTGAAGGCCGTCGGCGCGCACCGGCAGGGCCGTCGTGGTTGCAGTCATCTGGAATCCTCTGGCGTGATCAAACGGGAGTGGCGGGCGCTGGTTTGACCAGTGGCGCCTCGCCATGAACGGAACTACTTGGCGGCGCCGCGCACCTTCGCCAGCTCGGCGTTCATTTCGCCGGTGGTTTCCTCGCCGAACTCCTTGCTGAACTTGGCCAGCACCGGCTGCAGTTTGGTGCGCATCTTGGCCTGCTCTGCCGCCGGCAATTCGGTGATCTGCATGCCGGCCTTCTTGAGCTCAGTCAGGGCCGTCTCGGAAAACGCGCGGATGGTCTTGCGCTCGAACAGCGTGGCTTCGCGGGCGGCGTCCTGCACGATCTTCTTCTCGTCTGCCGAGAGGCTGTCCCAGGTCTTCTTGGACATCAGCAGCACCCACGCGCTGTACATGTGGCGCGACAGCACCATGTGCTTCTGCACCTCGTAGAACTTGCTCGCCAGGATGGTGGCGGCCGGGTTTTCCTGGCCGTCCACGGCGGACTGCTCCATTGCCGTGTACAGCTCGGTGAAGGGCATGGGAGTGGCGTTGGCGCCGAGCGTATTGAAGGTGTCCAGGAACAGCGGGCTCTGGATGACGCGCAGCTTCAGGCCGCTGATGTCTTCCGCGCGCTGCACCGGGCGGCGCGAGTTGGTGACGTGGCGAAAGCCGTTCTCCCAGAAGCCCAGGCCGATCAGGCCCTTGTCCGGCAGCGTGGCCAGCAGCTTCTGGCCGAAGGGGCCGTCCAGCACCGCGTCCGCTTCCTTCTCGTTGTTGAAGGTGAGCGGCAGGTTGATGACGCCGAATGGCTTGACGAGGGACACGAGCGTGGAGCTGTCCGGTACGGTCATCTCCAGCGTGCCGCCGCGCAGCGCCGAGGTCATGCTGATGTCGTTGCCGAGTGCGCCGCTGGCGAACACCCGCGCCGTCATCTTGCCGCCGCTCTTGGCCGCCAGTTGCTCGCCGAAGAACTTCAGCGCCTTGGCCTGTGGGTGGTCGTCGCTCAGGCCGATGCCGACCTTGAACACGTGCTCCTTGATTTGCGCCGATGCGGGGCCTGCCAGGGCGGCCAGCAGGGCCGCGGCCAGGCCAAGTGATCTGAATTGCATGATGTCTCCAGGGTCGGGGGGAGGAGCGAGCGCGGCACCCTTGCCGCGACTCGCTGCCCTCTGTGGGGCGGACTCGACGGAGCCGAAGGCTAGGGGAGCCCTCGGGGGCGGTCCACTGAATTTTTTGGCGAGAATCCATTCCAAATGGTGATGAGTCCAGACAAGCCCGCTGGGAAACCCTTGGCCAATGCGCAGTTGTCGCGGCTGCGTTTCCGGCATCTGCAATTTCTCGACATCCTCGGCAAGACGCGCAACCTGCGGCTGACAGCCGAGCAGATGCACATCACCCAGCCGGCGGCCACCAAGGTGCTGATGGACATCGAGGCGATGCTGGAGTCGCGCCTGTTCGACCGTCTGGCGCGTGGCATGCGGCCGAACGAGCTGGGGCTGTTCACCCTGCGCTATGCGCATTCGGCGCTGGAAAGCCACCGCAAGTTCGTCGAAGAGTTCAGCACGCTGAAGGAAGGCGGGCATGGGCACCTGACGATCGGCGCGATCTCGGGATCGGCCGCGCACTTCTTGATCGCGGCGGTGGCCGAGTTGCAGCGCCTGCGACCGCTGCTCGTGGTGAAGGTGCTGGAGCAGAGCAGCGACCAGCTGATCCTGTGGCTGGCCGAACGCAAGATCGATGTGATGGTGGGCCGGTTCACCGACGATTCGCAGCGCAGCCAATTCCAGTACGAGAAGCTGGCCGGCGAAGGGCTGCAGATCACGGCGGGCGTTCACCATCCGCTGCGCGGCGTGCAAGCGCCGGGGCTGCTTGAACTGTCGCGCTGGCCGTGGATCCTCTACCCACCCTCCACGGCGCTGCGCAAGGTGTCGGATGACATCTTCAACAGCACGGGCCTGAAGCTCACTTCGGGCGTCGTCGAAACGCCGTCCTTCCTGTTCGCGTTCGAGCTGATGCAGAGCACCGACATGCTGTCGCTGCAGCCGGCGGCGCTGGTGGACAAATACGTGCGGCGCGGGCTGCTGACGCGCATCGCGGCGGAGCTACCCGATCGCATGCCGGACTATGGGTTGATCACGTTGCAGGGCGAGCCAGCGAATACGGCGGTGCAGGCGTTCCGGGATGTGATTCAGGGTTTGGCCGGTCAGGCCGCCGGACCGGCGCCACGCCGAAGTCGGCTTTAGTCCACCGGTCCGCGCCATGAGACGCTCTCCGCTCTGCCGCGGCGGCGGCCCCTTTGGCTACCCCAGCACGCGAAGAACCATTTCCGGCAGCACGATGTGCCGCAGCACGCGAAGCAGCTTCAGCCGCTGCGCTTGTTCCAACGCGGAGATTTGCGCAGCTGTGTCGTCTGGCCACAAGGCTGACTGCGCTTGTTCAATGCCGGGCTCTGCTGCCTTCACCTTCTGCGCCCGCAGCTGTTCCATCAGGCCCTCTTGATCTGGGTAATGCTGGGCGTAGAGCGCATCGAAGGCAACGAGCACCCGCATGACGACTTCCCGAACGGTCCTGAGCGCGAGTTTTTCCGGCATGCCCAGAGTCGCGGCTGCGGCCATCACCGCAGCCGGCGTGACCTGGTCGAAGCGTGCCACCTGGTCCGACAGCCTCACAGCCAGCGGCACGATCGGCCAGCGGCCCTGCTCGTCTGCAAAGGCGCGTGTGTGATAGACCCCGGTAGCCAGAAGGTCGTAGTGCGGAGCGAGGTCCACCCGGCCCGGTGTGACCATGAAGGAAAGGTTCTTCAGGTGGCAGTCGTCGTTCGCTACCAGCAGATTGAACACCAGCCACCGGAAGAGCAGCACCGGCGTGGTCAGCTTGTTCTCGCAAGCCTGCGACAGCTCACGCAGCATCTGGACGTCGGCGCCGTACTTGAACATCCGCGACTTGTTGAGCAGCTGGCACGCGTCGATGACGTGGACGCGCTGTACGGCCGGAGGTGCCGCTCCGCTCGCTGGTGCGAACTCCTGCCGGTCAAACTGGCGGTCGAACCGCTCGATGACGTAGACCGGTTGCGGCACGTGCAGCATCGCGACTGGTGGCGTCGCCAGCTTCGCGGCTGAGGCGAGCTGCATCGTCAGCCACTCCAGGTACGTCGACGCTGGATAGGTGTCGCTCGCCGGATGGTCGGGCTTCAGGATGTGGGTTGAGGGGGTGGAGCCCACCGGTTCGTACAGGTCCAAACCCTTGAGAACCGCCAGCATCTTGTGCTGGGCGCCAGCCAGCGACATCCGCTTTGGGGCTTCCCGGGTGAGCGTCGTGCGAGGCAGCCCCTGGATGCGCAGGCTCGCTCACCTTGTTGCCGCCAGGTT
>SEEY01000413.1 GCA_004211235.1 Rubrivivax sp. | reverse complement strand
CGCAGTCGAAGCACCAGTACACCGGCTTGAGGCCGCGGTAGACGAAGCCGCGCTCGAACATGCGCTTCAAGACGCGGATCTCGCCGGCCTCGTTGGCGAAGTTCATCGTCTTGTACGGGTTGTCCCACTCGCCGAGCACGCCCAGGCGCTTGAAGTCATTCCGCTGGCCGTCGATCTGTTCGGTCGCGTAGGCGCGGCTCTTGGCCTGCACCTCGTCGCGCGGCAGGCCGCGGCCGAAGGTCTTCTCGATCTGGTTCTCGATCGGCAGGCCATGGCAGTCCCAGCCGGGGATGTAGGCCGCGTCGAAGCCCGCCAGCTGGCGCGCCTTGACGATCATGTCCTTGAGGATCTTGTTGGCAGCGTGGCCGATGTGGATCTGGCCGTTGGCATAGGGCGGGCCGTCGTGCAGCACGAACTTCGGCGCGCCACAGCGGGCGTCGCGCAGGCGCTTGTACAGGCCTTGCTCCTCCCACGCCTTGACCCAGCCCGGCTCGCGCTTGGGCAGGTCGCCGCGCATCGGGAAGGGCGTGTCCGGCAGGTTGAGCGTGGCGCGGTAGTCGGGCGTGGTCATGGCATGCGGCCAGGCGGCGTGCCTGGCGATTCAAGAACGGGCTGAAACGGGGAGGGCGGAGCGAAGAGCGGCGCAGAGCCGCATCAAATTCGGTCGCGCGTGGTCTGGCGGCTGACCTGTGCGTGCGAGGCCGCGTGGCTGGCCAGGAAGGCGCGAGCTGCCTCGGTGTCGGCCGCGATGGCGGCCGTCAGCGCATCCAGCCCGTCGTACCGGGCTTCATCGCGAAGTTTGTGCAGCAGTTCCACGCGGGCGAGTTTACCGTAGCCCCCTTCCGGACCGAGCTCCGCCTTGGGCCATTCGAGGCAGTGCACCTCGAGCAGCACGCGGCCGGCGTGCTCGATGGTCGGCCGGTTGCCGAGGCTCGCGACACCCGGGAGCGGTTCGCGCGTCAGCCCGTGGACCAGCACCGCGAAGATGCCGTGCGCGGCCGGCTTGTCATGCCGGAACCGCAGGTTCAAGGTGCGAAAGCCGTCCGCCGCGCCCGGCGAGCTCTCGCCCAGCTGGCGGCCCAGCTTGCGACCGTGGGTGACGTGGCCGGAGATGGCGTAGGGCCGGCCCAGCAGCGCCGTCGCGGCGCCCATGTCGCCCGCGGCCAGCGCCTCGCGCACTGCAGAGCTGCTGACGCGCTGGCCGTGCACCTCGTAGCTCATCATCCGGGCGACGTCGAAACCGCGGGCCTTGCCGGCGGCATCCAGCGTCGCGTAGTCGCCCTGGCGCTTGGCGCCGAAGCGGAAGTCATCGCCGACAAGCACGTAGCGAGCGCCCAGGCCGGCGCCCAGCACGTTGCGGATGAAATCCTGCGCCGGCAGCGATGCGAGGGCCTCGTCGAAGCGCAGGATGACCACCTGGTCGATGCCGCAGCGCTCGAGCTCGCCGAGCTTGTCGCGCAACGTGGCGATGCGCGCCGGCGCGAGCTCGGGCCGGCCCGCCTTGGCGGCGAAAAAATCGCGCGGATGCGGCTCGAAGCTCATCACGCAGGTCGGCAGGCCGCGATGGCGAGCCTCGGACTGCAGCAGCGCCAGCATGGCCTGGTGGCCGCGGTGCACGCCATCGAAATTGCCGATGGTCAGCGCGCAGGCGGGAGCGATGCCGGGATGGTTGAAGCCTCTGAAAATACGCATGCGGCTCATTGTCCCCGCAGCCTCATTCGCCCCAGACCTGTGTCGGGCTGGCGACCCAGCGCCATTCGCCCGGCTTGAGATCGGCGGGAATCGTCAAGGCGCCGAACTGCGGCCGGTGCAGCGATTCAACCCGGTTGCCGATGGCCGCCACCATGCGTTTGACCTGGTGGTACTTGCCCTCGACCAGCGTCAGGCGCAGCAGCGTCTCGTTGACGATCTCGGCACCCTCCGCCCGGGTCATCTCCGGCGGTCGCTGGAACTTGCTCGGCACGGCGCCTTCGGGCTCCTTCAGCTCCACACCGGCCAGCAACTGCTCGACCATCGCCGGCGTCAACGGATGCTTGCAGCGCGCCTCGTAGACCTTGGGCACATGGTGCTTGGGCGAGGTCAGCTTGTGGATCAGTGAGCCGTCGTCGGTCAGCAGCAGCAGGCCGGTCGTGTCTTCATCGAGCCGCCCGATCGGCTGCACGCCGCGCTCGCGCAGCGGCGCCGGCAGCAGGCTGAGCACGCTGGGATGGTGCTTTGGCTTTTGCGAACACTCGTAGCCGGCGGGCTTGTTCAGCAGCACCAGCGCCTTGTCGAACACCGGCCACTCCTGGCCGTTGATCGTGAAGCGCAGACCTTCGGTCTCGAACTCGGTATCGGGTTCCTCGACGACCTCGCCGTCAATGCTGACTTCACCGTTCCACACCAGTCCGGCGCACAGGCGCCGCGTTCCGAATCCCTGGCTGAACAGGATCTGTGAAAGCCGCTGCTTCACTTGGCGGGGGACTTGGCAGGCTGCACGTCACCGCAGTCGGCACCCAGCCAGCGGCCTTCGCCATTGACCTTGACCGTCTCCGTCCTGCCTTCACGCTGGCTGCGGACGGTGACGTCGTTGGTGAAGCTGTCATTGCCGCGCAGCGCGACGGTCGCGTCGCCCTCGGACGACGGATTCGTGCAGGCGAAGTGCGTCTGGATGACGTTGCCGCTGCGCTTCGATTCTTGCGTGCAGTTGCCCTGCTGAGGCGCCGGCAGCTGGTTGCGCTCGGCCTGCTCTTTCGTGATGCAGGCCTTCACGGTGATGACGCCCCCGGCCATGTTCACGCTGACGCCGTTCTTGGCCATCAACTGCTCGATCATCTGCCGGCGCTCTGGCGGCATGCTGTCCATGGCCTTCTGCGCCTGGGCCAGCTGCGCCTGGCGGGCCGGGTCGAGCTGCGGCGTCTGTTTGAATTCCCACAACCCGGGCTTCATCGTCTGGGCGTGGCTGGAAAGGGGAGACAGGCCGGCCAGGCCGGCCAGCAGGAATGCGGTGTACTTCATCGGGTGACCCCACGGTCAGGCAAACACCCCCGCAGTGTCCTGCATCCGGCTGCTGACCTCGCCGAGGTGGTGCAGCGTGTCGCCCCACTGCATCTCCATGACGGTCAGGCGCTTGAAGTAGTGGCTGCCCGCGTATTCGTCGGTCACGCCGATGCCGCCGTGCAACTGCGTGCACTGCTGGCCGACGAAGCGCATCGCCTGTCCTAGCTGCACCTTGGCCTGGGACAGAGCGCGGCGCCGCACGGCCGGTGCGTCGCCGAGGCGCAGCGTGGCGTAGTAGCTCATCGAGCGGGCCAGTTCGAGCTGCATCTTCACGTCGGCGACGCGGTGGCGCAGCGCCTGGAAGCTGGCGATGACGACGCCGAACTGCTTGCGCGTGTTCATGTATTCGACGGTCAGCGCGAGGTATTTCTCCATCACGCCGACGGCCTCGGCGGCCTGCGCGGCGATGCCGATGTCGGCGGCCAGCTCCAGCAGCGCGAAGCCCTGGCCCGGGCCGGCAATGAGCTGGGCCGGCGTGCTGTCGAAGTGAACCTCGGCGGCGCGGGAGCCGTCACGCAGCGAATAGGGCCGCGTGTGCACGCCTTCCGCCGCACGCTCGACGAGGTAGAGCGCGATGCCTTCAGGGGCGTCGTCCGGGCCGGAAACGCGTGCAGAAACGATGAAGGCGTCGGCCACGTCACCGGCCGGCACGAGGCTTTTCACGCCGGTCAGCCTGCCTTCGACCGCCCGCGTGGCGACCTGGTTCAGCCGGTACCGCGACCTCGCTTCCTGGTGGGCCAGCACCACGAGCGCCTCGCCGCCGGCGATGCGTGGCAGCCACGCGGCCTGCAGTGGGTCGGGTGCCTGGGCCAGCACAGCGGGCGCGATCAGCGCTCCCTGGGCGACGGGTTCCAGCACCAGGCCGCGGCCCAGCTCTTCCATGACCACCATCGCCTCCACGGCGCCGAAGCCCAGGCCGCCATGCGCCTCGGGCACGGCCAGCGCGGTCAGGCCCAGCCCGCCCAGGCCGTCCCACGCGGCGCGGTCGAAGCCACCCGCGCGCTCGATCCTCGAGCGGCGCTCGAAGCTGTAGTCCTTGTCGACGAAGCGGCGCACGGCGTCGCGCAGGGCTTGCTGGTCTTCGGAGAAATCGAAATCCATGTCTTGGTCCTCCTCGCGGCCGCTCAGCCGAGCACCGTCTGCGCGACGATGTTGCGTTGCACTTCGTTCGAGCCGCCGTAGATCGTCGTCTTGCGGACGTTCAGGTAGTTGCCGGTCAGCGGAATGGCATGGTCGGCAGCACCGATCCAGGCGCCACCCAGCCATTGGTCGCCCTGCCAGCCGGCCTCCATGG
>SEEY01000412.1 GCA_004211235.1 Rubrivivax sp. | reverse complement strand
CCACCAATCTGCGCGAGGCGCGCATGCTGGTGGCCGTGCTGAGCAAGCCGTCCGAACTGCCGCGCATGGCCGAGTTCCATGCCGACATGATCTGCAAGACCGTCTGGGTCGTGCATCCCAAGGGCCCGGAGGCCAGCCCGTCCGACGCCGAGGTGCGCCTGGCCATGCGCAACTGGGGCTATGTGGACAACAAGACCAGCGCCGTGTCGGCCACGCTGACGGCGACGCGCTGGGTGCGCAATGAACCTGCGCCCAAGAAGCGCGCTCGCAAGCGCTGATCGGCCACTGCCGGTGGCATGAAGCGCATGAGCCCTGACGTCCGCCGCACCCACCTCGACCCCCGCGCCATCGGCCTGCTGCTGCTTTGCTGCCTGCTCTGGGGCATCAACCAGGTGGCCGTGAAGGCCGCGCTGACGGAGATCGGGCCGCTGTGGCAGGCGGGGCTGCGCTCGGCGGTGGCGGGCCTGCTGGTCTGGCTGTGGGCGGCGTCGCGCGGCGTGCGCCTGTTCGAGCGCGACGGCAGCCTCGGCGGCGGGCTGCTGGCCGGCGCCCTGTTCGCGGCGGAGTTCGCCTGCATCTTCCTCGGCCTGCAGTACACCAGCGCGTCGCGCATGGTGGTGTTCATCTATCTGTCGCCCTTCGTCGTGGCGCTCGGCATGCCGTGGATCGCGCAGGGCGAGCGGCTGTCGGGCCGGCAGTGGGCCGGGCTGGTGCTGGCCTTCGGCGCGGTGGCGTTCGCCTTCGCCGAAGGCTTCTCGTCGCCGCACAGCCCGACGCAGTGGTGGGGCGACGCGCTGGGCGTGGCCGCCGCCGTGCTGTGGGGCGGCACGACGCTGGCCATTCGCGGCACGAAGCTGGGGCCGGCGCCGGCCGAGAAGACGCTGCTCTACCAGCTCGGCGTGTCGGCGCTGGCGCTGTGCGCGGCGGCGGTGTTCGCGGGCGAGCCGCTGCCCGCGAACTGGTCGCCGCGCCTGATCGGCCTGTTCGGCTTCCAGGCCGTCATCGTGTCCTTCGCCAGCTATCTGGTCTGGTTCTGGCTGGTTCGCCACTACGCGGCGACCAAGCTCGCGGTTTTCACATTGAGCACGCCGCTGTTCGGCCTGCTGGCGGGTGTGCTGCTCCTGGGCGAGGGCATCAGCGTGCGGCTGATGATGGCGCTGGCGGCGCTCGCGGCCGGCATCGTGCTGGTGAACCGCTGATGTCGCGCCCGCGCCAGGGGGTGTGCGCGGCGGCTCCTAGACTGCCGCACCCACACAAGCACCCACAGCCATGATCACGCTCTGCGGCATTCCGCTTTCGAACTACTACAACAAGGTCAAGCTGGCCCTGCTCGAGAAGGGCATCCCGTTCGCGGAGGAGCGCGTGGAGACGCATTCCCACGACGAGGCCGTGCTGAGCTGTTCGCCGCTGGGCAAGGTGCCGTTCCTGAAGACGCCGCAGGGCGCGCTGTGCGAAAGCCAGGTCATCCTCGACTACCTGGAAGCCGCCCACCCCGGCACGCCGGCGCTGATCCCGGCCGACCCCTTCCAGGCCGCCAAGGTGCGCGAACTGATCGTCTACGTGGACCTGCACCTGGAACTGGTGGCGCGCGAGCTGTACGCCGAGGCCTTCTTCGGCGGCCAGGTGAGCGACGGCACGAAGAAGCGCGTCGCCCGCGTGCTGCCCGAGCACATCGCCGCGTTCAGGCGGCTGGCCAGGTTCGGGCCGTATGTTGCCGGCGACACGTTCACGATGGCCGACTGCGCCGCCTGGGTCAGCCTGCCGCTGGTGGGCATGGCCACCAAGATCATCTACGGCGAGGATCTGCTCGCTGCCGGCGGCATCGACTGGAAGTCCTACGCGAAGTTGATCGGCGAACGGCCCCATGCGCAGACCGTCTCGGCCGACCGCAAGGCAGACCAGGAGCGTTCGCTGGCTGCCAACCGCGCCAAGGCCTGACAACCCGCTGTCAGGCGCGCGGAGAAGTCACCGCGCCGCGACATTTGTTGCGACTCTCCAGGATGGTGCACACCTAAACTGGCCGGCCCTGCCCGTCAGAGCCGTTGCCATGCCGTTCCTGCGCCCGTTGTTCGTCGCCCTCGTTGCTGCCGTGATGGCGGCCCCGGCCCTGGCGCAGGCCCCGTCGGAGGCGCAGGCGCGGGTCATCGTGCGCTTCAAACCGCAGGCCGACAGCGTCCGCGCCAAGGCGCTGGCCCTGCGCGCCACGCGGCTGGAGGCGCGCGAGGTGGCCCAGACGCGCGCGACGGCCCTCGGCCTGCGCACCGGCCATGCGCTGCGCGCCGGCATCAGCCTGGACGAACGCACGCAGGTGGTCATGTCACGCGGGCTCACCGGCGAGCAGCTGGCGAAGCGGCTCGCGGCCGACCCCGAGGTGGAACTGGTGGCGGTGGACCAGCGGCGCAAGCACATGGCGACGCTGCCCAACGACCCGCTGTTCGGCGGGGCGACCGTGAACCCCGAGACGACGTCCGGCGGCATCCAGAACCGCGTCATCGACCAGTGGTATCTGAAGGCGCCCGGCAGCAGCACCAACCCCGCGGTCGTCTCCAGCATCAACGCCCCGGCCGCCTGGGACATCACGACGGGCTCGTCCAGCGTCGTCGTCGCCGTGCTGGACACCGGCGTGCGGATGGACCATCCGGACCTGGCCAACCAGTTCGTCAGTGGCTACGACATGATCGGCTTCGGCAGCCCCGGCACCTTGTCGACGGCCATCGCGAATGACGGTGGCGGCGCAGACGCCGACCCGTCCGACCCCGGGGACTGGGTCAGCTCCGCCGACATATCCGCGGGCAACCTCGGCACCGGCTGCGACAGCACCGATGTCGGCAACAGCTCCTGGCACGGCACGCGCGTGTCCGGCCTCATCGCCGCGAGGTCCAACACGCTCCCGGCCATGGGCATGGCCGGCGTCGGCTGGGGCCTGAAGATCATGCCGATCCGCGTGCTGGGCAAGTGCGGCGGCTATGACAGCGACATCATTGCCGGCATGCGCTGGGCCGCCGGCATCGCCGTGCCGGGCCTGCCGACGCCGCCCGCCGGCACCAACAAGGCCAAGGTGCTCAACCTCAGCCTCGGCGGCACCGGCAGCTGCGGCACGACGGGCACGGGCGCCCTGTACCGCGGCGCGATCAGCGAAGTCACCACCGCGGGCACCACCGTCGTCGTCGCGGCCGGCAACTCCGAAGGCCAGGCCGTCGGCCTGCCGGGCAACTGCCCGGGCGTGATCGCGGTCGCGGCGCTGCGGCACGTCGGCACCAAGGTCGGCTTCTCCAGCATCGGCCCGGAGGTCAGCATCGCCGCGCCCGGCGGCAACTGCATCAACACGCTGAGCAACCAGCCCTGCCTCTACCCGATGGTCAGCACGACCAACCGCGGCACGACATCGCCCATCGCCGGCGACGAGGGCTACACCGGCAGCGGCGCCTCGGTCGGCACCAGCTTCTCGGCGCCCATCGTCAGCGGCATCGTCGGCCTGATGGCCTCGGTGCGGCCGGGCCTGACGCCGGCCGAAGCGCTGCAGATCCTGAAGTCCACGGCGCGACCCTTCCCCACCACCGGTGGCGGCAGCGCGGCCGATGGCAACCCTCCGGCCTGCAAGGCACCGAGCAGCACGGCCCAGGACGAGTGCTACTGCACGACGACGACCTGCGGCGCCGGCATGGTGGATGCGTTCGCTGCCGTGAAGGCCGCCCAGGCGCTCAACGGCGCGACGCTGGCCATCACGCAGAGCCCCGCCACGGGGCTGACGGCCGGCCAGACGCTCACGCTGACCGTCGCGGCCACCGGCCTGGGCAGCGGCCGCACGGTCGCGTCCACGGCCTGGAGCATCGTCAACGGCGGCGGCATCGTCACCGCGTTCGCGACCGGCGCCAACACGGCGACGGCCACCCTCGCCCCGACGGCTGCGGGCAGCTTCACCGTGCAGGTCGAGCTGACCGACAACCTCGGCCTGGTCTACACCCAGACGGCCACCGTCACCGTCGCGGCGGCAGCGGTGGTGACGCCGCCCGCCACGACGAGCGGCGGCGGTGGCGGGGGTGGCGGTGCCGTCAGCGCCGCCTGGCTGGCCGCGCTGCTGCTGGCCGCCTTCAGCTTGACGCCGCGGAAGCAGCGGCTGGCGCGGGCGCGCTGCAGGTCCTGAAGCCGGCGGCCAGGGCCGCGTCGCGGCTGGCGCGCAGCCGGCCCGCCAGCATGCCGTCGGCCTGTGCGATGACCAGCGTGTGGCGCGTGGCCGGGGCCTTGAGCGCCAGCACGCGCAGGCCCTTGAGGCCGCGGCGCTCGAGGGCGGCCACTTCCGCAGCGGCTTCGGCGGCGCTCGCATGCCGGCCCAGCACGAAGGCGGGC
>SEEY01000012.1 GCA_004211235.1 Rubrivivax sp. | reverse complement strand
CCTTCTTTTTGAGCGACCAAAAAGAAGGCAAAAAGTCGCCCCTGCTCCGTCGCCCCTCTGCGAGGGGTTCCCTGCGATGCTCGAACGCCGAGGCCCGCACGGAACTCGCTTCGCTACGCTGCGCTCAGACAGCCGTGCGGAGTCAGTTGACGAAGTGCGCTGCGCGCACGCCTCGGCGTTCTGCGCTTCTCGGCTCCTCCAAAGGGGACCCGTTGAACAGCCGCAACAGCCAACAGCCAAACCCGAAATCCGTCCGGTGGACGTATTTCGTATGCCCCCTTTTAGCCCCGCCGAGGAACGGAAGACCCGAAGCCCGCGAGCGAAGCTCGCATCGAGAACTGACTCGCGACGCCTGTTTGAGCAGAGCGTAGCGGCGCGAGTTCGGCGCGGGGCTTCGGGGCTGAGTACCGCAGGGAACCCGAAGCGCAGCGAAGGGCGGGGCGGTCAGGGGGGAGCTCTTTGGTTACTTTCTGGCGGCCCAGAAAGTGACTCGCCCGCCGGGGCGAAATCCCGGCACCACTCCTGGCCTAAGGAAAGCGCAACGTGAGGCGCCTTTTTGTCGCGCTGCTGCTTGGCGCCTCTCAATGGGCCGCCGCCACCGTCCTCGACGACATGAAGGACGCCACCCCCTGGAAGGCCACCGCGTCCGACCAGGTGAAGGCGACCGTCCGCCGTGACGCCCGGGACGACAGCCTCTGCCTCGACTACGACTTCGCCGGCGTCTCCGGCTACGCCGTCCTGCGCCGCGAGCTGCCCCTCGACTGGCCCGCTGACTTCGCGCTAACCACCCAGCTCAAGGGCAGCAGCAAGAACAACAACAACGACCTGCAGATCAAGCTCGTCGACGCCAGCGGCGACAACGTCTGGTGGGTCAACCGCCCCGCCTTCCCACTGCCCGAGACCCTCACCGACCACAGCTTCAAGCGCCGCCACATCGCCTTCGCCTGGGGCCCCACGCCAGACCGCGAGCTCAAGCGCAGCCAGTTCATCGAGTTTGTCGTCGTCGCCGGCCAGCAGAACGGCGGCGGTGCCGGGGCGCTGTGCGTCGGCGCGCTCAGCCTGGAGCCCCGTGAGCCCGCACCCAAGACCTGGCCCGAGCCGAAACGCAAGCTCCGTGGCGGCGAGGTGACGCTGGACTTCCAGCGCCTGCGCGAATTCAACGGCCTGTGGTTCGCCAGCGGCGCCGCCACCCGCATCGAGGTGTCGGACGACAACCGGCGCTGGAAGCTGCTGTCCGTCAACCCCGGTCGCGCGGTCTTCGTCGGCGAGCAGGAATGGCGCTGGCTGCGCCTTCGCTACGAAGGCAGGAAGCCGCCCGACGTGCAGCTGCGCGACGCGGCCCAATGGCCCGACCGCAACGCCGCCGTCGCCGAAGTCGCGAAGGCACTGCCGCGCGGCGACCTGCCGCGCGCCTTCATCGGCGAGCAGAACTACTGGACTGTCGTCGGCGTGGACGGCGGCGCGCAGCGCTCCGGCGTGGTCAGCGAAGACGGCGCCATCGAGCTGGCCCGCGGCGGCCCCAGCATCGAGCCGGCCGTGCGGCTGGCCAACGGCAACCTCATCACCTGGGCACAGGTGCGCAGCGAACACAGCCTCGTCGAGCACGCGCTGCCGGTCGTGCAGTGGCGGCATGCGGAGGTGGAACTGCGCGTCGAAGCCGCTGCCGACGGCCCGGCCGCGGACCCGAAGCTGCTCGCCCGCTACACGCTGCGCAACCCGACCCCCAAGTCGCAGCACTATTCGCTGCTGCTGGCCCTGCGGCCCTGGCAGGTCAACCCGCCGCAGCAGTTCCTGTCGACGCCGGGCGGCATCAGCCCATTGCCTTCCGTCACGTGGGCAGACGGCAGCCTCACCGCGCCGGGCCTGCGCATCACCCCGCGCGAGACGCCCACCGAAGTGCGCGCCGCGCCCTGGCGCAGCGCCCCGGGCCTGGCCACGCTGCTGAAGGCGCCGCCGCTCACGCAGCTGGTCGACACCGACGCTCTGCCGTCGGCCCTGCTGCGCTTCGACGTGGACCTCGCAGCGGGCGAGTCACGCAGCTTCGGCTGGGTCACCGGCAACGGTGACGCCGCCAGCCTCGACACCCGCCTTGCCGTCGCCGCGGCGCAATGGCGCGACCGCCTCGGCGTCCTCGAACTGCAACTGCCACCGCAGGCCGCGCCCATCGTCGACACGATGCGCGCTGCACTCGCGCAGATCCTGATGTCCCGTGACGGGCCCGCGCTGCGGCCCGGCACGCGCTCCTATGCCCGCTCCTGGATCCGCGACGGCGCCATGATGGTGGCCGGCCTCGTGCGCATGGGCGAGACCAAGGCGGCGCAGGAATTCGTCGACTGGTTCGGCGGCTTCATCTTCGACTCCGGCAAGGTGCCCTGCTGCGTGGATCAGCGCGGCGCCGACCCGGTCGTCGAGAACGACAGCCACGGCCAGTACCTGTTCGCCATCGCCGAGCTGTGGCGGCATTCGAACCAGGGGCCGCAGGACCGCGCGCTGCTGGAGCGCCACTGGCCCAAGGTGCAGAAGGTCGTCGCGTGGATGGAAGCACTGCGCCAGAGCGAGCGCAGGCCCGGCGCCGATCCCAGATTCAACGGGCTGATGCCGCCGTCGATCAGCCACGAGGGTTACAGCGACAAGCCGGCCTATTCGTACTGGGACGACTTCTGGGCCCTGCGCGGCTACAAGGATGCGGTGCAGATCGCGCAGGCGCTCGGCGACACGGCCAGCGCCGTCCGCTGGGCCGTGTCACGCGACGAGTTCGAGGCCGACCTCACCGCCTCCGTCGCTGCGACCGCCGCGCATTACAAGCTCGACCACATCGCCGGCGCTGCCGACCGCGGCGACTTCGACGCCACCTCCACGACGATGGCGCTGAACCCCACGCAGGCCGACAAGCTCGACCCGCAACTGCTGCGCGGCACCTTCGACCGCTACGTGGCCGAGGCCGACGCGCGCATCACCGGCGCCAAGCCCTGGAAGGACTACACGCCCTACGAGCTGCGCAACGTCAGCGCCCTCGTGCGGCTGGGCCGCGTCGACGATGCGCACCGGTTGCTGGCCTGGTTCTTCACGCACCAGCGGCCGGCCGGCTGGCACCAGTGGGCCGAGGTCGTGCTGCCCGACGCCCGCAAGCCGCAATTCCTCGGCGACATGCCGCATGCCTGGATCTCGTCCGACTACCTGCGCGCCGCGCTCGACCTGCTGGCCTGGGAGCGCGAAGCTGTCGACGGGACCTCGGGCAGCCTCGTGCTGGCCGCCGGCATCCCGCAGGCGTGGCGCGAGGCCGGCGACATCGGTGTGACTGGCCTGTCCACCGCCTGGGGCCGGCTGGACTACCGCCTCGTGCGCCGCGGCAGCGGCTGGACGCTGCACATCGACCGCCGCCCCGAGGGCCTGCCCGGAGAACTGCGCCTGGCCTGGCCCGGCGGGGCGCCGCTGCCGCGCGCGAACGCGGACGGCCGACCGCTGACCTGGCAGGGCCGCGAGTTGCCGCTGCCGGCCGGTGCCATGATCGTTGAACTGGAGACCACGCCATGACGATGAACCGCCGCCAACTGCTGTTGACGACGCCCGCCCTCACCGCGCTGACCGCGCCGCTGTTCAGCGGCTGCGCGTCCCTGCCGCCGACCGTGCCCGACGGCCTCGCCGCCGGCGAGCAGCGCGCCTGGCAGCTGGAGGGCGAACGCTTCTGGGTCTGGCTGCCGCCCGAGTACGCACAGCGCAGCGAGCGCTGGCCGCTGGCTGTCTTCCTGCACGGCTCCGGCGAGCGCGGCACCGACCTGGAGAAGGTCAAGATCCACGGCCCGCCGATGTGGGCCACACGTGGCGTGGCCTATCCGTGCATCCTCGTCAGCCCGCAGCTGGAAGAGGGCGCCCGCTGGGATCCGCAGCGCCTGCACAAGCTGCTCGGCGCATTGCAGTCCCGGCTGCATGTGGACGCGCAGCGCTGCGTCGCCACCGGCCTGTCGCTGGGCGGCTACGGCGTGTGGCAGTGGGCCACCGCCTATCCGCAGGATCTCGCGGCTATCGCCCCGGTCTGCGGCTTCGGCGATGCGGCCAGGGTCGCGGCGATGCGCAATGTGCCGGTGCGCGCCTACCACGGCGACCAGGACCGGTCGGTGCCGCTGGCGCCGCACGTCGCCTGCGTGGAAGCGCTGCGTGCCGCGGGCGGCAAGGCGTCGCTGACCATCTACCCCGGCGTCGGCCACGACTCGTGGACGCCGGCCTACCAGGACCCTGACCTGTTCCCGTGGCTGCTGTCGCAGCGCAAGGCATGAGGCCGGCCTGCCGCTGCAGCCCCGACGTTCCGGGCAAGTGAATGACATGAATCTGCACGTGATCCGCAACAAGATGGGGCTTGAAGCCGAGCTGCTGTCCCATGGCGCGCTGCGCCGCCTGACGCTTGCGCCGGGCCTGATGCTCAACCTGTTTCCCGGCAACGAGCTGGAGGGCGGGCTGGCCAATGTCTGGCTGCGCCGCAGGGACGCGGGCGGCCTGTGGCAGGCCCGGCCGCTGCTCGGCCCGCAGTCGCCCCTGCAGGTGCATGCGGAAGCGGGCGCTTTCGAGATGCGCGGCGAGTGGCTGGGCCTGGCACTGCGCCTGCAGCTGCGGCTGGCGGCCGATGAGGCCACGCTGTTCTGGCATCTGCATGCCGCCAACTTCAGCGACTTCGCCTGCGAGATCGCGCCGGTCCTGGTGCACGACGTGGGCCTGGCCGACTACGGCGCCGTGCGCACCAACGAGTTCTACGTCAGCCACTACATCGACCTGCAGCCGCTGCACGACGCGGATCACGGCGTGCTGCTGGCCGCGCGGCAGAACCAGGCGCAGAAGGGCCAACACCCGTGGCTGCTGGCCGGCTCGCTGCGTCGCGCCGAAAGTTTTGCCACCGACGCCGCCCAGGTCTGGGGCCATGCGGCCCGCGAAGGACAGGCGCCGCCCGCGCTGACCGCGGGGCTCCCCGGCAGCCGCCTGCAGCAGGAGCACGCCGTCGTCGCGCTGCAGGACGAGGCCATCGCGCTCGCACCGGGAGACACGGTCGCCGCCGGCTTCTTCCTGACGCTGCAGACCCATCATCCGCAGGCCAGCGGCGACGCCGATCTGGCCCGCCTGCCGGCGCTGCTCGCCCTGCCCGAAGCGCGGCTCGCCGAACCGCTGGACGTGCCCGGCCTGCCGCCGGCCGCCAGCCTGTTCGTCACCGCGCCGCCGATGGCCTGCCTCGCGGCCGACCTGCCCGACGACAGGCGTCACGAGGAGTGGCAGGACGGCCAGCTGCTCAGCTTCTTCACCGGCCCTCCCCAGCACAGCGGCCACGTGGTGCTGCGCGCCAAGGAGCTGCTCGTGCAGCGCCCGCACGGCCACATCCTGCGCAGCGGCGATCACCTCGTGCCTGACGAGGCCGCGCTGACGTCCACCTGCTGGATGGGGGGCGTCTTCCACTCCATGCTGACCCAGGGCCACGTCAGCATCAACCGGCTGCTGTCCACGCAACGCAGCCTGCTGGGGTTGTTCAACACCGCCGGCCTGCGCGTGTTCGTCGCATCGACGCCGGGCGACGACTGGCGGCTGCTCGGCCTGCCCTCCGCCTTCGAGATGCAGCCGCAGCGCTGCCGCTGGCTCTATGCCCATGCCGACGGCCTCA
Organism: Rubrivivax sp.; assembly: GCA_004211235.1. Next base: position 12,622 of record SEEY01000012.1, on the reverse strand, counting down.
TCGAGGTCGTCGCCGCGGCGGGTGCCACGCCCGACGTGATGAGCTTTGCGCTGAACGTGCTGCAAGGCGCGCCGCTGCATGTGCGCGCCAGCCTGAACCTGGCGCTGGGCGGCGACGACGGCGCCGAGCCGCTGAAGCCCGCCTGGGTGCACAGCGGCGACCGCCTGCGCATCACCCCGCCGGAGGGCAGCGGCCTGGCCGAGCGCTTCCCCGGCGGCGCCTTCGTCATCGACGCGCCCGGCCTGGCCATCGTCGGCGACGACGGCCGGCTGTTCGCGGACGGCGTCAGCCGCGGCGAGCCGCTGCTGGTGCTCGATTTCGCGCCCGCCACGGCCGTGTCCATGACGCTGCGTGGTGAGCTGCTGCAGGCCACGTCGCCCGCGCCGGAGCCACTGGCGCTGCCGCAGTGGCAGCACGCCGTGCCGGCTCTGGCCGAGCTGCGCGACATCCTGCCGTGGTACGCGCATAACGCGCTGGTGCACTACCTGTCGCCGCGGGGCCTGGAGCAGTACTCCGGTGGCGGCTGGGGCACGCGCGACGTCTGCCAGGGGCCGCTGGAAATGCTGCTCGCCCTCGGTCGCACGGCGCCCGTGCGCGACCTGCTGCTGCGCGTCTTCGCGGCGCAGAACCGGGACGGCGACTGGCCGCAGTGGTTCATGTTCTTCGAGCGCGAGGCCGACATCCGGGCCGGTGACTCGCACGGCGACATCGTCTTCTGGCCGCTGCTCGGCCTGGCGCAATACCTCATCGCCTCGGGTGACGCGAGCCTGCTGGACGAGGTGGTGCCCTTTGATGGCGGGGAGCCCGCTCCGGTGGCCGCACACGTCGAGCAGGCGCTGGCGCTGATCCGCCAGCGGGTCGTGCCCGGCACCGGCCTGGCGGCCTACTGGCATGGCGACTGGAACGACTCGCTTCAGCCCGCCGACCCGGCGCTGCGCGAGCGCATGTGCAGCGCCTGGACCGTCACGCTGCACCACCAGATGCTGCACACGCTGGCCACCGCGCTGGGGCGCCTGGGCCGCACGACGCAGGCCGGCCGCCTGGTGGCGGAGGCCGCCAGCGTGCGCGCCGAGTTCCAGCGCCTGCTGGTGCAGGATGACGTGGTCGCCGGCTACGCACTCTTCCCCGAGCGGGGCGAGCGCGAGCTGTGGATCCACCCGCGCGACACCCGCACCGGCCTGCGCTACAGCCTGCTGCCGATGATGCACGCCGTGCTCGACAGCCTCTTCACGCCCGAGCAGGCAAGGCTGCAGGCCGAGCTGATCGAGCGCCACCTGAAAGGCCCGGACGGCGCACGCCTGTTCGATGCGCCGCTGCCCTACCGCGGCGGCCCGTCGCGCTTCTTCCAGCGCGCCGAGACCAGCAGCTTCTTCGGCCGCGAGATCGGCATCATGTACATGCACGCACATCTGCGTTATGCGCAGATGCTGGCCCACCTGGGTCAGGCCGACGCTTTCCTGCAGGCGCTCACGCTGGCGCATCCCATCGCGCTGACCGAGCGCGTGCCCAGCGCGAGCGCGCGCCAGGCCAACTGCTACTACTCCAGCTCCGACGCCGCCTTTGCCGACCGCTACGAAGCGCAGGCCCACTACGGCCGCGCGCTGGCCGGCGAGGTGGCCCTGGACGGTGGCTGGCGCATCTACTCCAGCGGGCCCGGCATCGCGCTCGGCCTGGTCATCGGTTCGTTGCTGGGCCTGCGCCTGGAGCACGACGCGCTGGTGCTGGACCCGGTGATGCCGGCCGTGCTGGACGGTCTGACGGTGCAACTGCAACTGGCCGACCTGCGCTTCGAGCTGACCTACCGCGTCGGCACCCGGGGGCATGGCGTGGAGCGGGTGCGGGATGAGTCAGGTCGTGAACTTGCCGCCACGCGCCGCCTGCATGCCTATCGGCTCGGCGCTCTCGCGCTGTCGCGGCCGGCGGCGGGTGGGTTGCATCGGTGGGTCATCGAGCTGGGCTGACGCAGGGGCGTGGTGGCTGCCGGCCCCACCTGACGGTTTCCATCGGAGCCGCCTCGAAATGCGTTGATCCAGTTCCGAGGCCAATCGAACTTGATCGGTTCCGATGGCCGCTTCACGTCTGCGCGCAGGCAGTGAGTCAAAACGTCCAATGGCAGCAGCGCTTCTTTGCCGTCAAGATGGGTGCTGTCGAGCAATAGCCAGGAATGCTCCAGTGGATTGGGTTCTCATCGCCTTCGTTCTGTTCAAAGGCCTGGTATTCGTCACGGGCATGTATTTCGCCATCAAGTGGCATTACGACCGAGAGAAGACGTCGGCAGACCGACGCGGGCTGCTGCGCATGGGCGGCAAGTTCGTTGCCGTCTTCATGCTGTTGCTGCTCGTCTTGCTGAGCCTGACCTTCGGGTTCGCCAGGATGCTCGGCATGGACTTGAGCCTTCCATGACGGGCGAGCCTTGCGCGCGAGCGCAGACGTGGGGCAGGTTGGCCGCACGTGCAATGTGCCGGTCTTCGGTGCGCTGAAGACTTTCCTGCGTCTGCATTCCTCGGGTCGCGCTTACGACTGAGTCAAGGCCGCCCGGGGCAGGAGGCCGTCACTGGCATGCCTGTCGCCAACGCAGGCCACAGTCGCGATTCGATGGCGCGCGCCATCGCCGCGCCATCGCCGCGCCATCCACGCCTTGGCCGGCCGGGCGCAGCAGGTCCCTTCAGCGGCTGCCCGAACAAATGAAACGCAGCGCGAAACCGCGTTGATACCTGGGCTGGCGACCATAGGCGCACCTTTTCAAACCAGGACCTTCCTTTATGCGTTCCCCTGTTTCCCTGCTCGCACTGGCCGCGCTGACCGTCCTCGCTTCAACCGCCCAGGCCCAGACCGCCCTCGGCGCCGGCAATCCGACCTTTCCCATCGTCATCAACAAGTCGGGCAGCTATAAGCTGGCCGCCAACCTCACCGTGCCGGCCGGCATCGACGGCATCGTCGTCGCCAGCGGTGTCAATGTGACGCTGGACCTCGGCGGCTTCCAGGTCAGCGGTGCGGCCACATGCACCAAGGCCGGCTGCAGCGGCGCAGGGCCGTCGATGGGCATCAAGGTCGGCAATTCCATGCTGCGGGTTTTCAACGGCACCGTGCGAGGCTTTGCGCTGAACGGCATCAGCGTGGACTACCAGGCGCCGGGCGCCGTGGTGATCGCCGAGGACCTGATGGTCACCGGCAACTTCAACGGCATCTTCGTGAGCCAGCTGACTGCCAACCGCGTCGTTGCGCACAACAACGCTTCCTACGGCATCTTCACTATCCAGGGCCTGATTGCGTCGTCCATGGCCACCAGCAACGGCAACAACGGCATCTCGATGAGCTCCGGCCTGGTGCGCGACAGCCGCGCCTCGTCCAATGGCTTCGGCTTTGATCACAACAGCGGCGTCTCCACAGGCAACACCGCCGGTGGCAACACGAACGGCAACAAGCTCGGCAGCCTGGTGCAGTGGGGCAACGCGTTCAATTGATCACGCGCGGGATGCGTTGAAGATGTCCCGGTTCATCCGGTCATCCGCATCGGAATCGTGACCGGCCCGTCGTTGACGAGATGCACCTGCATGTCGGCACCGAACTCGCCACAGGCGACCTCGGCATGCTGGCTGCGCGCAAAGGCCAGCGCGTGTTCATAGAGGCGCCGCCCCTGCTCCGCTGGGGCGGCACGCGTGAAGCTCGGGCGATTGCCGGCGGACGTATCTGCCGCCAGCGTGAACTGGCTGACGACGAGCAGCCCGCCGGCCACGTCCTGCAGGCTGAGGTTCATCTTGCCGGCCGCGTCGCTGAAGATGCGCAGCTTCAGCACCTTGGCGAGCAGCCGCTCGGCCGTGGCCTCCGTGTCTTCCGGCTCGGCGCAGAGCAGCATCAGCAGGCCGGGGCCGATGGCGCCGATGACGGTGCCGCCCACTTCCACGCGCGCCTCGCGCACCCGTTGCAGCACGGCGATCACGGCAGGGTCTCCTCGTCGACCGCGTGGGCCTCCACATCCTTGGGCAGCAGCTGGATGCTGACGCGCAGCCCCGGCACGGCTTTCATCAGCGCCAGTTCCACCTCGCCGCGCAGCGCCGCCGCCCGGCCCAGCGTCCAGCTTTCCGGCATGTGCATGTGCAGGTCCACGAACCGGCGCTGGCCGGCCACGCGGCTGACGATATGGTCGAAGCGCACCGCCTGCGGATGGCGGAAGTCGTCCAGCACGGCCTCCACGCGGGCGAGCGATGCGGTGTCGAGCGCCTCGTCCATCAGCCCGCGCGTGGATTCGCGGATCAGATGCACGCCCTCGCGCAGGATGTTCAGCGCTACGACGATGGCCAGCAGCGGATCGAGCCACTGCCATCCCGTGGCCATGACGCCGAGCAGCCCGGCCACGACGCCGGCCGATGTCCAGACGTCGGTGATCAGGTGACGCGCATCGCCGGCCAGCGCCACCGAGCGCAGCTCGCGCGCCTTGCGCAGCATGGCCCAGGCCAGCGCGCCGTTCAGCGCCGAGCTGACAACGGCCAGCGTCACGCCCAGCCCGATGGCGTCGAGCGGCTCCGGGTGGCGCCAGCGGTCCGCCGCACCCCAGAGGATGCCCAGCGCGGCCGCGATGATGAGGATGCCCTCGAAGCCGCTGGAGAAATACTCGGCCTTGTGATGCCCGTAGGGATGCTCGGCGTCCGGGGGTTGCGCCGCCAGCGTCACCATGGCCAGCGCGAAGACGGCGCCGGCCAGGTTCACCAGCGATTCCAGTGCATCCGCTGCCAGGCTGACCGAGCCGGTCCACCACCAGGCCGCGGTCTTCAGGACGATGGTGACAAGCGCCGTGGCGATGGAGAGCTTCAGGTAGGCGCTGGCTTGCATGGCCGACATTCTCGCCAAGGCAACAATGGCGGTGACCTCGACCGACCCCGGAGCGCCCGTGACCGCCATCCTCCTGAAGTTCTGGCTGCTGAGATTCCTGCAGGTGTTCCTCAGCGCCGGGGCGACGCTGGTGCTTGTCGAGTGGCTGCGGCACGGCCTGGACGGCACGGCCTACGCCTCGGTGGCCGGCTGGGCGGGGCTGTCGGCGTTGCTGGCGGCGAGCGTGTCCGCGTGGTGGGCCTACAAGCGCCAGTGCAGGCTGGTTTTCAAGGACCGCGCCTGAGCCTGACGCGCGGGTGAGCGGCGTCTCGCGAGGGTGCCGATTCACCGGCAAGCGCTGCCGCGACGTGGGCTAACGTGGCGGCCTGTGCAACCGTGGAGTGATGTCATGCCCAATCTCTGGCGGGTCGGCCTGGCCGCCCTTTCCGTGCTCCTTGCCGGGGCGGCCAGCGCAGCCGCGGTCACCAAGGTGGGCGTGATGTCGGTGCTGGGCGGCGAGATCCAGCTCGTCATCCGCGCGCCCACCACCGGCACCCGCGTCGACCGCAATGCGAAGGAATCGCTCAAGGCCGAGGGATTCGAGAAATTCGTGCTGCTGACGACCGTGGACGCGGTGCGGCGCGAAGGCCTGGGCGAGGCGCTCGTGCTGGCCCGCCCGGCCAATGGCAGCATGCCCTGGCAACGCGATGGCCAGGCCGTGCTGGTGACGCGGCCGCTGCTGCAGGCGGCGCAGGCAGCCGGGCTGTCTCACCTGCTGCTGATCCAGCCGGCACGCGCCGAAGCCAAGCTGCAGATGTTCCGCACCGCGACCGGCGCCGGCCAGCTCGAAGGCCTGGGCTTCTACATCGACACGGCGCTGCCGGTGCAGAACGTTTCAGACAACGAGTGGCGCACCGGCTTCCTGGCGCCATATGCCTACTTCGACATGTACCTCGTCGACGTCGCCACGCTGGACCTGCAGGCCGAGCACCGGGCGCGCGCCAGCATTGCCACCTCTGACGCCGGCCGACAGGCCAATGACGCCTGGCAGGCGCTGTCCAACGAGCGCAAGGTCGAGGTGCTGCAGCACCTGATCCGCGAGGAGGTCGACAAGGCCCTGCACGAGTGGGCTCTGCCCAAGGCGCCGGCGCGTTGAGCCGCGACCGCGGCGCTCTTCCTAGAATGCGCCGCATTGCACCGGAGCCTTCCGCATGACCACCCCCCACACCACCGACGTCTCCCACATCGCCCCGCGCGAGAAGGCCGAGATCCTGTCGCAGGCGCTGCCCTACATCCGCAAGTTCCACGGCAAGACCATCGTCATCAAGTACGGCGGCAATGCGATGACCGACCCGGCGCTGCAGCAGGACTTCGCCGAGGACGTCGTGCTGCTCAAGCTGGTGGGCCTGAACCCCGTCGTCGTGCACGGCGGCGGCCCGCAGATCGAGGACGCACTGAACAAGCTCGGCAAGAAGGGCTCGTTCGTGCAGGGCATGCGCGTCACCGACGAAGAGACCATGAGCGTCGTCGAGTGGGTGCTGGCCGGTGAGGTGCAGCAGGACATCGTCGGCCTGATCAACGCCGCCGGCGGCAAGGCCGTGGGCCTGACGGGCCGCGACGGCGGCATGATCCGCGCGAAGAAGCTCAAGCTGCTCGACAAGGACGACCCGGCCAAGGAGCATGACGTCGGCCAGGTCGGCGACATCGTCAGCATCGACCCCAGCGTGGTGAAGGCGCTGCAGGACGACCAGTTCATCCCTGTCGTCAGCCCCATCGGCTTCGGCGAGAAGAACGAGAGCTACAACATCAACGCCGACGTCGTCGCCGCCAAGCTGGCCACCGTGCTGCAGGCCGAGAAGCTGCTGATGCTGACCAACATCCGCGGCGTGCTCGACAAGGCCGGCGAGCTGCTCACCGAGCTCACGCCGCGCCGCATTGACGAGCTGGTGGCGGACGGCACGATCAGCGGCGGCATGATCCCCAAGATCGCCGGCGCCATCGACGCAGCCAAGAGTGGCGTGAACGCCGTCCACATCATCGACGGCCGCGTGCCGCACGCGATGCTGCTTGAGATCCTGACGGACCAGGCTTACGGCACGATGATTTCCTCTCGATGAGAGGAAATGCTCGTGCCGCGTCTGAGCCAAAGGCGAGGACTTTCGATGATTTCCTCTCGATGAGAGGAAATGCTCGTGCCGCGTCTGAGCCAAAGGTGAACGACCGCGTCTGGCTGTTCGACCTGGACGACACGCTGCACAACGCCTCGCAGCGCGCCTTCCCCGAGCTGAATGCCTCGATGACCCGCTACATCGAGACGCATCTCGGCCTGACGACCGACGAGGCCGTCGCGCTGCGCCATGGTTATTTCTCGCGCTACGGTGCGACGCTGACCGGCCTGCAGCGCCACCACGGCGTGAAGGCTGCGCACTTCCTTGACGAGACGCATCGTCTGCCAGGCCTCGACGAGCATCTGCACGGCCATGCGCATGACCTGGCGGCGCTGCGCCGCCTCCCCGGCCGCAAGTTCCTGATGACCAATGCGCCGCGCGCCTATGCCGAACGCGTGCTGGCCGCCATCGGCCTGGGCGGCGTCTTCGAACGCATGGTCTGCGTGGAGGACATGAGCTGCTTCCGCCAGTCCCGCCCCAAGCCGGACGCGCGCATGTTCCGCATCGTGCTGGCGCGGCTCAAGCTCAGGCCCGGGCAATGCACCCTCGTCGAAGACACGCTCATCCACCAGAAATCGGCCCGCAGCGTGGGCATGAAAACGGTCTGGATGCAGCGCTGGCTGCGCAAGGCCGCCGACGGTCGCCGCCTGCAGCACCGCCCCGCCTACGTCAGCGTTCGTGTGCGGTCGCTGGCGGCGCTTGCGCGTTCCCCCCACTTCTGAAGGAAGACGCCAATGGCCAGTGGCAATCCCTACCGCGACAATATCGCTTTAGCGCCTTGAAGATCTGAAGAGTCAATGACCCCGTTCTCGGTCCTTATCGTCGAAGACCAGGCCCGCTTCCGGGAGGCCTTCACCCACGCGCTGGGCAGCGTGCCCGACATCGAACTGCTGGGCATCGCGCCCGACCTGCCCCAGGGCCGGCGCATGTTCGACCAGTTGCTGCCCGACGTGCTGCTCGTCGACCTCGACCTGCCCGGCGGCAGTGGCATCGAGCTGATCCGCCACGCAGCGCAGACGCGTCCGCAGTGCGAAGTCATGGTCATCTCCGTGTTCGGCGATGAGCAGCATGTGGTGGCCAGCATCGAGGCAGGCGCCACCGGCTACCTGCTCAAGGACAGCCTCGCGCTGGACCTGCCGAGCCAGCTGCGATCGCTGCGCGCCGGTGGCAGCCCGATCAGCCCGGTCATTGCCCGGCGCCTGCTGGTGCGCCTGGCGCCCGGCGCCCAGGGCTCGCACGGCCCGTCGCCCGAGGCGATGGCCGCCACGCTGGCCGACGAGGAGATCGTCGCGCTGTCCGAGCAGGAATCGCGCGTGCTGCACCTGGCGGCCAAGGGTTTCACGTTCGATGAGATCGCGCAGTTCATGCAGGTGTCGCCGCACACGGTCATGACCTATGTGAAGCGCGTCTACCGCAAGCTGCACGTGCGCTCCAAGGTGGAAGCGATCTACGAAGCGCGGCGCCTGGGCTGGCTGCGGGACTAGCATCCGACATGGATGCCGAACCGCCCGCGACTGCCCCGGTCCCCAGGAAGCGCCCGAAGCCCGGCGAGCGGCGCACGCAGATCCTGCAGGTGCTGGCCGGCATGCTCGAGCAGCCCGGCGCCGACCGCATCACCACCGCGGCATTGGCCGCGAAGCTCGACGTCAGCGAGGCGGCGCTGTACCGCCACTTCGCCAGCAAGGCGCAGATGTTCGAGGCGCTGATCGACTTCATCGAAAGCAGCGTCTTCGGGCTCGTCCATCAGGTCGTCGACGCGCCGCATCCGCTGCCGCCGCCGGGCGGCGCGGCGCGCATCGCCGGCCTCATCCTGCAGTTCGGCGAGAAGAACCCGGGCATGGCCCGCGTCATGGTGGGCGACGCGCTGGTCTACGAGAACGAACGCCTGACGGCGCGCATCAACCAGTTCTTCGACCGCATCGAGTCATCGCTGCGGCAGGTGCTGCGCACGGCGGCGGAGGCGCAGGGGTCTCTGACGCCCACCGTGCAGGCCAACGTGCAGGCGTCGGTGTGGGTCAGCTTCATCATCGGCCGGCTGCAGCGCTATGCGCGCTCGGGCTTCAAGCGCATGCCGACAGAGCAGCTGGAAGCGTCCCTCAAGGCCATCGGCTGAAGGCACGCCTTCTACACTGGCGGCATGTCCGCTTCTCTTGAATCGTTTCTCGCCCGCGCCGAAGGTCTGCTGACCCGGCTGGAGGCCGTTCTGCCCCACGCGGCCACGCCGCCCGACTGGGCTGCCTCCCACGCCTTCCGTGCCCGGCGGCGCCATGGCGCGCTGTGCCTGGAGCCGGTGCGGGCCGTCAGCCGCATCCGCCTGGCGGACCTGAAGGAAGTGGAGCCGCAGAAGGAGCGCCTGCTGCGCAACACCGCCCAGTTCGTGGCCGGTCGGCCGGCCAACAACGTGCTGTTGACGGGCGCCAAGGGCACGGGAAAAAGCTCGCTGATCAAGGCCGTGCTCAACGAGTTTTCCAGCCAGGGCCTGCGCCTCATCGAGGTCGACAAGGCCGATCTCGTCGACCTGCCGGACCTCGTCGAGCAGGTCGCAGCCCGCCCGGAACGCTTCGTCGTTTTTTGCGATGACCTGAGCTTTGACGAAGGCGAGGCGAGCTACAAGGCTTTGAAGAGCGTGCTCGATGGTTCCGTCGCTGCGGCCGGCGACAACGTGCTGATCTACGCGACCAGCAACCGCCGCCACCTGCTGCCCGAGAAGATGGTGGACAACCTGGCCGGCACGCGCGGCGAGCACGGCGAGATCCACCCCGGCGAGGCGGTGGAGGAGAAGATTTCGCTGTCCGAGCGCTTCGGCCTGTGGATCAGTTTCTATCCCTTCAGCCAGGACGAATACCTCGCCATCGTGGCGCAGTGGCTGCGGCACTTCGGGCTGGACGAGACGGCCATCGCCGGCGCCCGTCAGCCAGCGCTGGTGTGGGCGCTGGAGCGCGGCTCGCGCTCGGGCCGCGTGGCCTACCAGTTCGCGCGGGACACGGCGGGGCGCGTGAATGACTGAGCGCGAGATCACCGAAGTCGCCGTCGGCGTGCTGGTGGCGCCCGACGGCCAGTTCCTGCTGACCTCCCGGCCGGAAGGCAAGGTCTACGCCGGCTACTGGGAGTTCCCTGGCGGCAAGGTGGAGGCCGGCGAGAGCATCGAGCAGGCGCTGGCTCGCGAACTGCGCGAGGAGATTGGCATCCAGATCGGCGCCGCCCATCCCTGGCAGGTCCTGGTCATGGACTATCCGCATGCCCGGGTGCGGCTGAACTTCTGCAAGGTGTTCGACTGGCAGGGCGAATTCCAGATGCTCGAAGGCCAGCAGATGGCGTGGGCCAGCCTGCCGGTGCAGGTGCAGCCGGTGCTGCCCGGCACCATCCCGGTCCTGGACTGGTTTGCCGAAGAGCGCCAGCATGTCGGCCCGACTCACCTAGACTCAAAAGCATGAACTGGCTCGACGAAGTGAACTGGGACGACAAGGGCCTGGTGCCCGTCATCGCCCAGGAGCAGGGCAGCGGCGACGTGCTGATGTTCGCCTGGATGAACCGCGAGGCGCTGGCGCTGACGGCCGAGCGCGGCCAGGCCGTCTACTGGAGCCGCTCGCGTCAGAAGCTCTGGCACAAGGGCGAGGAAAGCGGCCACTTCCAGCAGGTGCACGGCATCCGCATGGACTGCGACAACGACGTCGTGCTGCTGACCATCACGCAGCTCGGCCACGAGCCCGATGAACCTGGAATTGCCTGCCACACCGGCCGCCACAGCTGCTTCTTCCAAAAGCTGGAGAACGGTGCCTGGACCGCGGCAGAACCGGTGTTGAAGGACCCCGCAAAGATCTATGAGTGACGACATCCTTTCGCGCGTCGGCGCGGTCATCGAATCCCGAAAGCCAGGGAACGGCGCGGACCCGGGCACCAGCTACGTCGCCAAGCTTTTCGACAAGGGCCTGGACGCCATCCTGAAGAAGGTCGGCGAGGAAGCCACCGAGACGGTCATGGCTGCCAAGGACGGCGACCCGCAGAAGGTCGTCTACGAGGTGGCCGACCTGTGGTTCCACAGCATGGTCGCTCTCGCGCATTTCGGCCTGAAGCCCGAGGACGTGCTGAACGAACTGGCGCGGCGCGAAGGGCTCTCCGGCCTCACCGAATTCGCCCAACGAGGAAACAAGTGATGACTGCTGATCCGAGCTGCATCTTCTGCAAGATCGTCGCCGGCCAGATCCCCAGCAGGAAGGTCTACGAGGACGAGGACGTCTTCGCCTTCCACGACATCCATCCCTGGGCGCCGGTGCACGTGCTGATCATCCCGAAACGCCACATCGCCTCGATGGCCGACGTGACCGACGCCGAGGCCGCCCTGCTGGGCAAGATGTCTGCGCTGGGGCCGAAGCTGATGAAGGAGCTCGGCGTCACGAACGGTTTTCGACACGTCATCAACACCGGCGCGGACGGCGGGCAGGAGGTGTATCACCTGCATCTGCATGTGATGGGCGGTCCACGGCCCTGGTTGAAAGGCTGAAAGCCGCCCGCATATTCCTCCAGGGTTTGCCCAGGCTGCGAGGCGCGGCCGACCCCTCGCCTAGAATTTGAGCCAGTCCACAAGGAGCAAGCATCATGGGTTCATTCAGTATTTGGCACTGGCTGATCGTTCTCGTCGTCGTCATCGCGATCTTCGGCACGAAGAAGCTGCGCAACGTCGGCTCGGACCTCGGCGCCGCCGTCAAGGGTTTCAAGGACGGCGTGAAGGACGGCACCACCAGCGAGACGGCCCCTGCGCCGCAGCAGGTCAGCGCGAACCGCGCCAACGACCCCAACACCGTCGACGTCGACGCGAAGACCAAGTCGTAAGTGCTCGATTTCGGTTTCGACAAGATCGCGCTGATCGGCGCGGTCGCGCTGATCGTCATCGGCCCCGAGAAGCTGCCGCGTGTCGCCCGCACGGTCGGCACGCTGCTGGGCAAGGCGCAGCGCTATGTCGCGGACGTCAAGGCCGAGGTCAACCGCTCCATCGAGCTGGAAGAGCTTCAGAAGATGAAGACCCAGTTCCAGACGGCGGTCAGCGACGTCGAGCAGAGCGTGCGCCAGGAGGTCGACTCGGCCACCCAGGCGCTCAATCAGACCTGGAGCGATGTGACCAGCGACGGCAGCGGCGCCTACGACGGCCATGGCCTTTCCGCGCCGCCGCCCGAGTACCGCCACCCGAAGAAGAACTGGCGCCTCAAGCGCGGTTCAACGCCGATGTGGTTCAAGCAGAAGGCCGGCGTGAAGCGCCACACCCAGTCCGGCGCGGCCCGCGTCGCGCGTTTCCGCCCGCCCGGTATCCGTTGATGAGTTCCTTCCAGAAGCCCGACCACGACGAACTGGCGGGCACCGAGCAGCCCTTCGTCGCCCACCTGATGGAGCTCCGCGACCGGCTGCTGCGTGCCGTGATCGCCATCGCCGTCTGCTTCGGCGCGCTGTGCCTCTACCCGGGCCCGGGTCATCTTTACGACCTGCTTGCGGCGCCGCTGGTGGCCAACCTGCCGGAGGGCACCAAGATGATCGCGACCAACGTCATCGCGCCTTTCTTCGTGCCGATCAAGATCACGATGCTGGCCGGTTTCCTGCTGGCGCTGCCGGTCGTGCTCTACCAGGCCTGGGCCTTCATCGCCCCGGGCCTGTAC
>SEEY01000411.1 GCA_004211235.1 Rubrivivax sp. | reverse complement strand
CGGGCGGCTTGCCGGATCCCGCGAGCCGGGCACCTTTAACCAGCACCGGGAAGATGGCCTTACGGCCAGCGAGCGCGGGCCTCGTTGAAGCACGGCGGCACTTACAGCCAGGCGATCCCCGCTTCCACAGCGAGCTGCTGACCCGCGCTATCGCGGCTGCGCTTGTTCAACACGGGAAGAGATGGGGCGCTCGGTCGGTGACCGCTGCTGTCTCGGCCGCCGAACTAGAATTGGCTCCTGCATGGCGCCGACCACTCTGCAGCCCCATCCTGTGGGGTTTGCCGTGGGGTTTTTGGACGAAACGGGCTGGATACTCCTTTATCTGACAGGCACTTAGCGTCGCTTTCGACGTTCAGGTCCAGAACATCGAGTAGTTTCTTGGGGCGTCTCACGATGACCCGGAAAACTCTATAACCGGCCCAAGCCGCGCCAGCGCAGCGCAGCGCATCAACCGGCCAGTTCGCAGCTACGCCCGAACACGCACATTGGACAAGGGAGCCCTGCCGGCCTCAGCGAGTACGACGGGCTCACCTCGTCCGGCAGGCTTCCAGCAAGGCATCGATGCGACCGGGCAAGGTCACGTCAATGTCCACAGCCACCGTCCCGCGCAGTTCCTCCAGGAGAGCCCGGGCCTCGCCCGCCCGGCCCGACGCCAGCCGATGGCGCGCGAGGTCGAACCGCGCGCGAGCGGCCCAGGCGACGGCGTGCTGACTGCAGGCCACTTCGACGGCGCGCAGGAAGCACGCCTCGATGTCCGCGGAGGGCCGGCCCGCACGCTCCAGCACCAGGCCGAGATAGCGGTGGAGTTCGGCCGAGCTCCAGTGTTCGCCGGTGCGGTTGGCGGTCGCAATACAGCCTTGCACGAGTGCTTCCGCGTCGGACGCATCTCCCACCAGCGCGCGCACCATGGCGTGGTGCGCTACCCAGTAGGGCAGGAAGTGTTGGGCACCGGTGAGTCGGAAGATATCCAGCGCCGATTGCATGCCCTGCAGGCCGGTCCCGATCCCGTCCTGCTCGCAATCGACCCATGCGGCGATCATGTGCCCGTGGGCGAGAAAGATCGTGATGTTCTGCTGGGTGCAGAACTCGACCAGTTCCGCGCTGAGCTCGCGTGCACCGGCAGCGTTGGCGCTGGTGCCCCGGCCGCTGCTGGGCGCCCTGCTCGTGTACCAGGGCCTTGGCGTGATGAAGAGCTGGCTCGTGGACAGCCGCCGGCGGCTCGAACGCATCGAGTACCTCACGATCCTGTCGATGGTGCTGATCACGGTGCTGTTCGGCTTTCTGCCGGCAGTGTGCGTCGGCGTGCAGGCCTGCTGCGTCAACTTCGCCGTCGGCTCGTCGCGGCTCTCGCCGGTCAGGCGCTTCATCACGCGCAGCGCGTGGCCTGCCAAGGTCGAACGGAATGCGGCCCAGACCGCGCTGCTGCAACGCGAAGGCGCCAGCATGATGATCGTCGAGCTTCAAGGCGTCCTGTTCTTCGGTTCAGCAACGCGGCTGTCGACCCAGATCGAGTCCCTGTGGGGAGTCGAGCATCGCCCGCGTCTGCTGCTGCTGGACTTCCGGCATGTGCGCGGCATCGACGTCTCTGCCGCGCAAGCCTTGGCCAGACTGCTGGCGGCCGCGGGCCGGCAGGGCGTGGGCACCGTGCTCAGCGGCCTGGAGCCGGCGCTGCGGCGCCCGCTGGCTGCGGGTGGTGCGCTGCTGGCGGCCGGGCCGGTTGTCCACGCGAGCATCGACGACGCCGTGGCCGCCTGGGACCTCGCCGTGCTGTCGCGGCACGACTGCCTTGCGACGAGCCTGGAGGCCACCGTCTCGACCTTGCTGCCCCATGGCACGCCGATCGCGCGTCTGCTCGCGCACTTCGAACCGCGGCAGCTGGGCCACGGCGAGCGGCTGTTTGCGCAAGGGGAAGGTTCCGATGCCTTGTACCTCCTGCGCTCGGGGCGCGTCGTGATCTACGTTGTCGGCGACAACGGCACGGAAATCCTGCTCAGGACGATGCACGAGGGCAGCGTCATCGGCGAGATGGGCTTGCTGCGCCAGATCCCGCGCAGCGCGTCCGCGCGTGCCGACGGGCCGGTCGAACTGCTGCTGCTGTCGCGCGAGCGCCTGGACCGCCTGACGGACGAGACGCCTGAACTCGCCGCCGCGCTGTACCGACTGTTCGTGATGCAGATGGCCGGTCGCGTCGAGCAACTCAGCCTTCAGGCGAACGCATTGGCGCGCTGAGCTGCGCGGCTGTCGGGCGGTCGAGGCCTGGCCCGTGGCTTGCGATCTCAGAACTTGTACTGCGCGTTCACATAGAAACTGCGGCCGCGCGGGTCGGCGTAGGTCGGGTCCCAGGTCACCTGGAAATAGCGTGACTGGTTGGTGAACGGCGGCGCCGTATCGGCCAGGTTCAGCACGCCGGCGCGCAGGCGCAGCGCCTCGCTGATGCGGTAGCTGGCGGTCAGGTCCCACAGCGAGTAGGCCTTGACGGTGCGGTCGTTCCACGCATCGGCGGCCAGGCCCGGCGTGTTCTGGTCACGGTAGGACGACGAGTAGGTGTTCGCCAGCGTGAAGCCGAAGCTGCCGACGTCCCAGTCGACGCTGACCTTGTGGCGCCAGCGTTGCACGGCCTTGTCGTCGCGGAACCGGGCCAGGCCGCTGACCATCGGCGAGCGCGGGTCGGTGTTGAACTTGTACTCGGTGATCAGCGTGCCGCCGAGCGTGGCGCCGAAGCGGCCGTAGGGCGTCGCCTCACCGCGCCAGGTGAGTGACAGGTCGAAGCCGCTGGTGTTGAGCTTGCCGCGGTTCTCCTTCTTCACCACGACCGTGTCGACGAAGCCGTCGGAGAAGCGCTTCACGATGGTCGGGTCGTTGTAGTAGACGGCGTTGGTGAAGATGGTCTCCTCGCCGATCTCCGAAATGATGTCGGTCTTGCGGATGGCCCAGTAGTCCACGCTGCCGTTCCAGTTGCGCGAGGGCTCGAACACCAGGCCGACGTTGAACTGCCTGGATTTTTCCGGCTTCAGCGCAGGGTTCGAGAAGCGGTCCACGGCCATCTGGGCCACCTCGCCGGAGACCGGGTCGCGCACGAAGCTGGCCGTGATGCCGGACCGCAGCGGGCGGAACAGCTCCGAGACCGTCGGCGCACGAAAGCCGGTGCCGAAGGAGGCGCGCGCCAGCAGCGTGCGATCCGGGCGGAAGCTCAGGCCGATCTTGGGATTGGTGGTGCTGAGCTTGGGCGACGTCGTCTGCGTGGCCGCGTCGTGGATGCCGTCGTAGCGGTCATGGCGGATCGCGAACTGACCCTCCCACTGCCTGGTGAACGGCGCGCTCAGTTCGGCAAACACGCCCGTCACGTCGCGCTGGTGGTCGGTGTCGGCCAGCAGCGGGCCGGAGCTGGAGCGATCGTTGTTGACGTCATTGCCCTTGAGCGCATCCGTGGCACGGAACTGCAGCTTCTCGCGGCGCAGTTCTGCACCGAGCGCCAGCATCAGGTCGCCGCCGTCGAGCGCCGCCAGTGCGCGGGTGAGCTTGCCGTCCAGGCTGGTCGCGCTGCCCTCGGCGATGCGGGCGGCGCCGTCGATGCGGATGGCGTTCATGAAGGCGCGGCCGGCCGTCGGGTCGGCGGCGCGCTGGAAGGGGTTGTACTGGCCCGCCTTCAGACCGGCTTCCAGCTTGCTGAGGGAGACCCAGCCGTCCAGGTCGGTGTCGGTGGCCTTGTTGACGCTGTGGTTCAGCGCGGCGTCGTAGTCCCACTCGCCGAAGCGGCCCGCGGCGCCGGCGACGACCCGGCTGGCCTGGCTCTCGACGCGGCTGGTGCGCTTGCCGGCGTCCTTCAGGCGGAAGCGGAAGTCCACCGCGCCGGTGATGCCCGTGACCGCCTGCAGCGGGGCCGGCAGCGTGATGCCCGAGGCCGTGCGGAAGCGCGCCGTGGCCGGCGACGCGGCGTAGTCGGTGTCGGTCCTGGCGAACAGCGCCTCGATGAAGAGCTGATGCTCCTCGGCGAGCTGGAAGGTCGCGCGGCCGATCACGCTGGCCTTGTCGGACTTGGGATAGATCTCGGAGCCGGCCACATAGTCGTAGGAGCAGCCCTCGCGGCCACCCAGGCCCAGCGGCTGCACCGAGTTCGGGTTGATGCCGCCGGTGCAGGACGCCTTGCCGAAGTTCACGCGACGCGAGAACGAGTTGACGCCGCCCGGGTTCCAGGTGCCGTTGGCATTGGAGCCCTTGAGCGCCGTGCCGGGGTTGGCCAGCACGAAGGCGTTCAGCGCGGCCAGCTGGGCCGAGGTGAGGTCGACGTTGGCAGGGAAACTGTTGCTGGACGTCTGCGGCGGCAGGCGCGTCGGCAGGCTGTATTCCTGGATG
>SEEY01000410.1 GCA_004211235.1 Rubrivivax sp. | reverse complement strand
GCATCAGCGAGCGCGACACCAGCTCGCCGATGCGCGCCTCGTTGGGCGTGATGCCCACCGCGCAATGCCGGTCGAAGCTGGCCATGCCGTCCGCCAGCAGCCGCACGCTCTGCAGGAAGTTGTGGATGACCATGGGCCGGAACACGTTCAGCTCGAAGTTACCCGACGCGCCGCCGATGTTGATGGCCACGTCGTTGCCCATGACCTGCGCGGCCAGCATGGTCACTGCCTCGCTCTGCGTCGGATTGACCTTGCCCGGCATGATGGATGAGCCCGGCTCGTTCTCGGGGATGCTGATCTCGCCGATGCCGCTGCGCGGGCCGCTGGCCAGCCAGCGCACGTCGTTGGCGATCTTGGTCATGCTGGCGGCCAGCGTCTTCAGCGCGCCGTGGGCGTGGACCAGGGCGTCGCAGGAGGCCATGGCCTCGAACTTGTTGGGCGCCGTGACGAACGGGTGGCCGGTCAGCCGCGCAAGTTCCGCAGCAACCGCTTCCGCATAGCCCTTGGGCGCATTCAGCCCGGTGCCCACCGCCGTGCCGCCCAGCGCCAGCTCGTGCAGATGCGGCAGCGCCGCCTGCACATGCCGCTCGCCGTGCGCCAGCTGCGCCACCCAGCCGGAAATCTCCTGCCCCAGCGTCAGCGGCGTCGCATCCTGTAGATGCGTGCGGCCGATCTTGACGATGTCGTCATAGGCCTCGGCCTTCTGGCGCAGCGTCTCCCGCAAGGCCCGCAGCGGCGGCAGCAAGCGCTCCTGCAGCGCCTGCACGGCAGCCACATGCATGGCGGTCGGGAAGACGTCGTTGCTGCTTTGGCTGCGGTTGACGTCGTCGTTGGGATGCACCAGCCGGGCCTCGCCCCGCTCGCCACCCAACAGCTCACTGGCCCGGTTGGCGAGCACCTCGTTGACGTTCATGTTGGTCTGCGTGCCCGAGCCGGTCTGCCAGACGACGAGCGGGAACTCGTCCGCATGAAGCCCGGCGATGACCTCGTCCGCGGCCGCCACGATGGCCTCGGTCTTCTTCGCGTCCTGCAGACCCAGCGCCTGGTTGACGACCGCAGAAGCTCGCTTCACCCGCGCCAGCGCGCGGATCAGCTCGGGCGCCTGGCGCTCGCCGGAGATGTCGAAGTTCTGCAGCGAGCGCTGCGTCTGCGCGCCCCACAGCTTGTCGGCCGGCACCTCGATGGGGCCGAAGGTGTCGCGTTCGATGCGGGTGCTGCTGCTCATGACGGTTCTCACGAAGGCCGGGTTGGCTTTCAGCATAGCCAGCGCGAGAAGCCCGGCCATCCCTGAGCCCATCGATAATTCGGCCCGCCCGAACCTGCCTGCGTCACCAAATGACCACCATCCGCCAGCAAGACCTCATCGACAGCGTCGCCGCCGCGCTGCAGTACATCTCGTACTACCACCCGGCCGACTACATCGCCCATCTGGCCCGCGCCTATGAGAGCGAAGCCTCGCCCGCCGCCAAGGACGCGATTGCCCAGATCCTGACCAACAGCCGCATGTGCGCCGAAGGCCGCCGGCCGATCTGTCAGGACACCGGCATCGTCAACGTCTTCCTGAAGATCGGCATGGACGTCCGCTGGGAAGGCTTCAGCGGCAGCATCGAGGACGCCGTCAACGAGGGCGTGCGCCAGGGTTATCTCAACCCCGACAACAAGCTGCGCGCCTCGGTCCTGGACGACCCCATCTTTGCCCGCAAGAACACCAAGGACAACACGCCCGCCGTCGTGCAGATGGACGTCGTGCCCGGCAACACGGTGGACGTCATCGTCGCGGCCAAGGGCGGCGGCAGCGAGAACAAGAGCAAGGTCTACATGCTCAACCCCAGCGACGACATCGTCGAGTGGGTGCTCAAGACCGTGCCGACCATGGGCGCCGGCTGGTGCCCGCCGGGCATGCTGGGCATCGGCGTCGGCGGCACGGCCGAGAAGGCGGCCCTGCTGGCCAAGCAGGCGCTGATGGAAGACATCGACATGTACGAGCTGCTGCAACGCGGCCCTCAAACGAAGCTCGAGGAGATGCGCGTCGAGCTGTACGAGAAGGTCAACGCCCTGGGCATCGGCGCGCAGGGCCTGGGTGGCCTGACGACCGTGCTGGACGTGAAGATCAAGACCTTCCCGACCCATGCCGCCAGCAAGCCCATCGCGATGATCCCGAACTGCGCCGCCACCCGCCATGCGCACTTCGTGCTGGACGGCAGCGGCCCGACCTACCTGGAGCCGCCCAGCCTGGACCTCTGGCCCGATGTGAACTGGGCGCCCGACTACAACAAGAGCCGTCGCGTCGACCTGAATGCGCTGACGCCGGCTGAAGTCGCCACCTGGAAGCCCGGCGACACGCTGCTGTTGAACGGCAGGATGCTGACCGGCCGCGACGCCGCCCACAAGCGCATCCAGGACATGCTGGCCAAGGGTGAGCCGCTGCCGGTGGACTTCACCAACCGCGTCATCTACTACGTCGGCCCGGTCGACCCGGTGCGCGACGAAGTCGTCGGCCCGGCCGGCCCGACCACCGCCACGCGCATGGACAAGTTCACCGACATGATGCTGGCGAAAACCGGCCTGATCGCCATGGTGGGCAAGGCCGAACGGGGGCCCGTGGCCATCGAGTCGATCAAGAACCACAAGAGCGCCTACCTGATGGCGGTGGGCGGCTCGGCCTACCTCGTCAGCAAGGCGATCAAGGGCGCCAAGGTCGTCGGTTTCGCGGACCTCGGCATGGAGGCCATCTACGAATTCGACGTGGTCGACATGCCCGTCACGGTCGCCGTGGACGCGACGGGCACCAGCGCCCACATCACCGGCCCGGCCGAATGGCAGAAGAAGATCGCCGCGGGCAAGGCGATCAAGATTCCGGTCGCCGCCGGCTGACCCCAAAGCCCCCCCCAAGAAAGCCACCGGCCACGGTGGCTTTTTCTTTGCCGTCCGGCATGCGGATTGCCGCCTGCCGCCATGCCTTCAGCAGCTTCCCGCCGCCCCGAGACGGCGGGCGCCTACCAGTTCCAGCCGCACGAGCGCCCGATGATGCCGGGCTCGCCCGCCACGCCGGTGCATCCGACCGGGCGGCGCGTCGCCTACTTCGGCATCGGCGTGCTGTTCGCGCTGACGGGCGGCTTCGGCAACGCGCTGCTGGTGGCGAACATGCCGCAGTTCCAGGGCGGGCTGGGCCTGTCGGCCGTGGAAGCCGGCTGGCTGGTGGCGGCCTACTCGATGACCAACGTGGCGATGAGCGTGCTGCTCATCAAGTACCGCCAGCAGTTCGGCACCGGCCGCTTCATCCGCGTGTTCGTGCCGGCCTTTGCGGCGGTGGCGCTGCTGCAGCTGTTCGCCCACGACTACCGGCTGGAGCTGCTGGTGCGGGCCTTGAGCGGCATCGTCGCCAGCGCGCTGTCTACGGTCGCGCTGTTCTACGTCATCCAGGCGATGTCGGCCAAGGCGCGGCTGGCCGGCTTCGTGCTGGGCGCGGGCGTGGCGCAGATCGCGCTGCCGCTGGCGCGCGTGTTCTCTCCGGCCCTGTTGCTGGGCGGCGAGGTGCAGAACCTGTTCGTGCTCGAGCTGGGTCTGTCGCTGCTGTGCCTGGCCTGCGCGGTGCTGCTGCCGCTGCCGCCGAGTGAAACGGTGCCGGCCTTCGAGCCGCTCGATTTCCTCACCTTCGCGCTGCTGGCGCCGGGCCTGGCGCTGCTGTGCGGCGTGCTGGCGCAGGTGCGCACCGTCTGGTGGACGACGCCCTGGATCGGCGCCGCGCTGGCGGCCAGCGTGCTGCTGATCGGCGCGGCCATGCTGGTGGAGCACAACCGCGCCAACCCGCTGCTGAACACGCGCTGGATTTCCAGCGGCGAAATCATCCAGTTCGCGCTGCTGGGCGCCACGATCCGCCTGCTGCTGTCCGAGCAGGGCTTCGGCTCCACCGGCCTGCTGACCGTGCTCGGCATGGGGCAGGACCAGCTCGTCGGCCTGTACACGGTGGTCACGCTCGCCACCATCGCCGGCCTGGCCGCCAGCCTGCTGTCGCTGAACCCGCAGGACCTGCTGCGGCCGGTCGTGATGTCGCTGGTACTGATCAGCATCGGCGCCTTCATGGACGCCGACGCCAGCAACCTGACGCGCCCGGCCCAGCTCTACGCCAGCCAGGCGCTGATCGCCTTCGCCGCCACCTACTTCCTCGGGCCGCTGATGATGAGCGGCGTGCTGCGCGCCTTCGCCAAGGGGCCGAGCCACATCATCAGCTTCTCGGCCGTGTTCGGCATCTCGCAGACGCTCGGCGGCCTGGGCGGCGCGGCGCTGCTGGGCAGCTTCCAGGTGATGCGCCAGCGCGCGCATGCCGCCAACCTGGTGGACTCGCTGCTGGCC
>SEEY01000409.1 GCA_004211235.1 Rubrivivax sp. | reverse complement strand
CGCGAGCCGCTGGGCACGGCCCGCCGGCCATGCCGACGACAAGGTGCTGGTGCACGCCTCGGCGGCCAGTGCCGGCCGGCCCGAGGGCACGGTCATCTCGTCGCCCAGGGGCTGGTACGACGCCGGCGACTACAACAAGTACGTCGTCAACTCGGGCATCAGCGTCTTCACGCTGCTGGCCGCGTGGGAGCAGTTCCCGGCGCTGTTCAAGGCGCAGAACCTCAACATTCCCGAGAGCGGCAATGCCTTGCCGGACCTGCTCGACGAGGCGCTGTGGAACCTCGACTGGATGCTGACGATGCAGGACCCGGCCGACGGCGGCGTCCATCACAAGCTCACCAACAAGGGTTTCGACGGCAACCAGATGCCGCACGAGGCCACCGGCGCGCGCTATGTCGTGGCCAAGAGCACGGCGGCCACGCTGGACTTCGCGGCCGTGATGGCCCACGCGAGCCGCATCTTCAAGCCTTTCGAGGCGCAGCGGCCGGGCCTGTCCGCCCGCATGCGCGACGCAGCCGTCTCGGCCTGGAAGTGGGCCCGCGCCAACCCGGGCCTGGCGTTCAAGAACCCGGCCGACGTGCGCACCGGCGAATATGGCGACCCCAAGCTCGATGATGAATTCGCCTGGGCGGCTGCCGAGCTCTACCTTGCGACCGGCGAGGCCGGCTACCGCGACGCGCTGAAGCTGGAAACGCAGCCCATCGGCGTGCCGGGCTGGAACGACGTCACCGCGCTGGCCTGGACGAGCCTGGCCCAGCACCGCGACAAGCTCAGCCGCGCGGATGCCGAACTGGTGACGCGCCGTGTCACCGGCCTGGGCAACCAGCTCGCCACGGCCTGGCAGGCGTCGAGCTACAGGCTGCCGATGCATGGCAAGGCCGACTTCGTCTGGGGCAGCAACGCGCATGCGCTGAACCAGGCGCTGATGCTGATCCAGGCCTACCGCCTCGGCGGCGACCGCCGCCAGCTCGACGCCGCGCAGTCCGTGCTCGACTACGTGCTCGGCCGCAACCCGCTGGGCCAGAGCTATGTGACCGGCTTCGGCAGCAAGCCGCCGCTGCACCCGCACCACCGCCCCTCAGAGGCCGACGGCGTGGCGGCACCCGTGCCCGGCTTCCTCGTCGGCGGCCCCAACCCCGGCCAGCAGGACCAGAAGAACTGCCCGGCCTATGCGTCGAAGCTGCCCGCGCTGTCCTACCTGGACCACGGCTGCAGCTACGCCAGCAACGAGGTCGCCATCAACTGGAACGCGCCGCTGGTCTACGTGTCGGCGGCATTGCAGGCGCTGACGCCGCCGGCGCCCGACCGCGCATCCACCGCCCAGCGTTGAGCAACCCACGAGTCCCGGGAGCCCATGATGACGAAGACGCAACGCTGGCTGGGCCTCGCGCCGGCCCTGTGGCTGACGCTGTTGCTGCTCGGCGCCTCGCCGGCGCGCGCGGCCGACTGGCTCTGGGTTGAAAGCAAGCACTTCCGCGTGCTGTCCAGTGCGGCCGAGGGCAGGGCGGTGCGCAAGGTGCAGGACCTCGAGCGCGTGCACGAGGCCATGCTGCTGGCGCTGCGCGTGGAAGAAAAGCTCGCGCGCCCACCGTTCACCATCGTGCTCAGCGATGACCCGGACATCATCGGCCAGGCCGTCCCGCATCTGCGCCAGAAGGGCATGGCCGGCGTCTTCATGGCCCGCGACGACGGGCCGGTCGCATTCGCCGTCAACTACCCCGGGCAGGAGAGCTTTTCGGGCAGCGTGCTCTTCCACGAGTACGCCCACCGCGTGCAGGCGCAGTACGCGCGCGGCGCCTATCCGGTGTGGTTCGTCGAGGGGTTCGCGGAGTTCTTCGGCTCGTCGCGCGTGCTGGACAACGGCGTCGAGGTGGGCGCCGCCCGGCCCTCCAACGCGCTCGTGTTGAACGAGCGCAACTGGCTGCCGCCCGAGCAGCTGCTCAAGCCCAGCTTCCAGGCCACCGGCCAGCAGGACGCGGACGACCGCCACTTCGCGATCTTCTATGCCCAGTCCTGGCTGCTGACGCACTATGTGCTCAAGGACCCCGCCCGCAAGGAGCGCTTCGCCGAGTACTTCCGCCGCATCGGTGCCGGCGAGGATCCGCTCACCGCCTTCGAGCCCGCCACGGGCATCGCGCTGAACCGGCTCAACAAGCTGCTGCGCGGCTACATGGAGGCCGTCTACGCCAGCGAGTACCCGGTCGGCCCGGCCGCCGAGGTGCGCGTCACCCGGCTGACGCGCGAGGAGGGCGAGTCCGAGCTGGACGCGCTGATCCTGCGCGGCGTGCCGGAGGCCGCGTATGGCAAGGTCGTGCTGGAAAGGCTGCGCCAACGCGTCGCCAAGGCCGGCGGCGAGCGGGCATCCGAGCGCATGCGGCTGGCGCTGGCCTACGCCGAAATCCGTTACGGCGACGTCGACCGTGCGCTCGACCTCCTCGCGCCATGGGGCCAGCGGGCCGATGCACCTTTCGAAGCCAACCGGCTGCTGGGCTGGGCCTGGCAGACGGCTGCGGCCACCTCCAGTGGCACGGAGCGCACCGAGGCGCTCGACGTGGCACGCATCAAGCTGATGGCGGCCTACAAGCAGCGCCGCAACGACGCCCCGACGCTCTACCAGCTGGCCCGCGTGCTTTACGGGCAGGGGCCCGGCGCGAACCTGAGCAACGCGGCCGACACCGCCAGCCTGCTCGACCCGCAGGTCAGCAACTACGCCTACCTGGCCGTGGCCGTCCATCTGCAGGCCGGCAACCGCGACAAGGCGCTGCCGCCGCTGCAGTCGCTGGCCAGCAATCCACACGGCGGTGAGGGCACGGAACGCGCCCGCGCAGCGCTCGCAGCTTTGCAATCCAACCAGGACACCGACACCGTCCTGGCCCTGCTCAACGGCAGCAAGAAGGCCACACCATGAAACCCACCCACCGCCACCTGCTGACCTGGGTGCCCTCGCTCTACCTGGCCATGGGCCTGCCCAACGTCATGGTGGGCGTCGTCGCCGCCATCCTCTACAAGAACCTCGGTGTGCCCAACGAGGACATCGCGCTCTACACCTCGCAGCTCTACCTGCCCTGGGTGCTCAAGCCGCTGTGGGCGCCGCTGCTCGAGGCCTACCGCAGCAAGCGCTTCTGGGTCATCAGCATGGAGTTCACGATGGCCGCCGCGCTCGGCCTGATTGCGCTGGTGCTGCCGCTGGCCGACTTCTTCAAGCTGTCGCTCGCCTTCTTCTGGATCGTCGGCTTCGCGTCCGCCACGCAGGACACCTGTGCCGATGGCGTGTTCATGACCACCGCGTCCAAGAAGGACCAAGCCCGCTACTCCGGCCTGCAGGGCATGTGCTGGAACATGGGCGCCGTCGTCGCCTCGGGCCTGTTCGTGTCGCTCACGGGCTATCTGCACAACCATGCCGGCATGCCCTGGGTGCAGTGCTGGATCGTCGTCGTGCTGATTGCGGCCACGGCGATGGCGGCCTTCGGCCTCTGGCATGTGCGGGTGCTGCCGCCGGGCGCGCCCTCCAGCCTGCATGGCCAGGGCCTGGGCGTGGGCCTGAAGGCCACGGCCGAGGCGTGGATCACCTTCTTCCAGAAGCCGCAGATCTGGATGATGCTGGCCGTCATCTTCTTCTACCGTTTCGGCGAGGGCTTCATCGAGAAGTTCGGTCCGCTCTTCCTGCTGGATGCGCGCGCCGCCGGCGGCCTGGCGCTGGACAACGAGACGCTCGGGCACATCAACGGCACGGTCGGCACGCTGACCTTCATCGCCGGCGCCTTCCTGGGCGGCTTCCTGGTCGCCAAGCGGACGCTGCCGCGCAGTTTCTTCACGCTCGCCCTGGTGCTCAACATTCCGCACCTGACCTACTTCTATCTCGCGCAGACGATGCCGACCGACTCGCTGACCGTGGCCATCGTCGTCTCCATCGAGAAGTTCGGCTTCGGCATGGGCTCGGTGGGCCACATGCTCTACATGATGCAGCAGGTCGCCCCCGGCCCCTTCCGCATGGCCCACTACGCGATGGCGACCGGTGTGATGGCGCTGACGAAATGGGGCACCGGCACCGTCAGCGGCGCGCTCTGGAACCATGTCGGCCACAACTACCTGAGCTTCTTCGGCTGGGTGCTCGTCTTCTCCATCCCGCCGGTCATCCTGGCCTGGCTGGCGCCCTTCCCGCATGACCATGAGGAGGCCGCCGAGTTCAGCGGCGAGGCCGCGCCGGCCGGGGGGCACTGATGTTCACGAGACTGCTGCTCGCCATGTCGATCTCGACCCTCGCGACGGCTGCCGTCGCTGCCGCACCGACCTGCGGCGCCGACCTGCTCGGCACGTCCCGCACGATCACGCTCAGTCGCGAAGCCGCGGCCTGGGGCACGGCCCAGCACGC